>JANNNL010000708.1:0-7797 GCA_031398525.1 Actinomycetes bacterium
TTGAGCCAGATGTCGTCCCACTGCTCGGGCGAGACGGCGTCACCGAACCATTGATGACCGAGCTCGTGGCTGAGGTAGAGCTGTTCCCCCGACCCGGGTTGGGGGGATGCGAGATCGTCACGGGAGAACTGCGAGCGGCCCAACGTCTCCATCGCGACGCCTGATGGCGAGTCGACGACGGCGAGGCCATAACTGGCCAGCGGGTACGGCCCGAAGAGGTCGTCGAAGTAGTCGATCTGCTCGGTCGTCAGGGTGAAGTAGGGCTCGAGCCGGGCGCGGTCGGCTCGAAGCACGGCGTGAACGAGGGGCAGATCATTGGGTCCGGTTCCTTCGACGATCTCGTAGTCCCCGGTAATCACCTGGGCGAGGTAGGTGGTCATCGGGTCGTCGGTACGCCACGTCCAGACCTCCATGTCGCCAATGATGACGGAACCGGCGAGCGCGTTGCCCGAGCCGCTGATCGTCTGGTGGGAGACGAGTCGACCGTTGGCGACCCCGGTCAGCCCGGCCGGAACAGTAATCACAAAGGTCCAGGTCGCCTTGTCGGAAGGGTGATCGTTGGATGGCAGCCACGAATGGGCACCGTCGGGTTCGCTCAGAACGTATGAGCCCCCATCGGTATGAAACCACCCGACATCAAGGCCGACGGGCGAGATTTCGACCGTTCCGCCGGTGCGATAGTCGACGGCGATCTCGTGGAGGGTGCCGACGGTCACCGGGGTGGTCGGCTGGAGCGTGAGATCGCCATCGAAGTGGGTGAACTCGACTGCTGCTCCGTCGTAGGTCACCGCACTGATATACAAATCGGGCCCCGCATCAAGGATGAGCGGCGTGTTCTCAGCCGTCACCGAAAGCTGAATGAGAACGCGGCCTTCGATCTGGTCGCTCGCCGGGTCGTAACCCAGTTCGACGCGGTAGTCACGGACGTCGAGGCCCACTTCGCCGAGTTCCGCGTACAGGGGGTCGGGTAGCGCTGACGCGCTGGGGGGGTTCGGCGGACCTGGCGGTACCGCAGTTGAAGGCGCGGCATCGGTGGGGGGAGGTTCGACGCTCGCGCCGGGCGTGACCGGCGTGGATGGGGCGTCGGTCGTGGCCGGTGAAACAGCGGTTGAGGGTGGCATGGCCGTCCGGGACCGGGCCGTGACCGCGGGATCGACGCCGCTGCATGCGCCGAATGCCAACACGATCGCCAACGAACGAACGACCTGCCGACCAGACACGGGCGACAGCCTACGGTCTCCACCCGGATCCGCAGATTCGGCCCACCCGTCGTCGTGCGGTTGTTAAGGCACTTTGGGTGGGTATCTGGCAAGACTTGATCAAGACTCTTCGGTCTCGTCCATGCTGCTACGCGAAATGTGGTCGAATCATCACTCGGAGTCACTCGGCGGTGCGGGTGTCGAACGTGGCGGCACAGGAGATGGGTTCATGAGGGTACGGAGACTGTCCGGAAGGTTCCGATGGGCAGCACCATTGGTCGTTCTCGCGTCCTCGCTGGTCTGGGCCCCGGCCCCATGGGTCGGCGCGTCCGGCCCGACTCCACCGTTCATTCCGGCTCGCGCCGAGTGGCTCACGACGGTGAACTACTACCGGGCGATGGCCGGGCTCTTGCCGGTCAGCGAGGACCCTGCGTTGTCGGCAGGCGCGCTGAACCACTCTCGCTACATGGTCGGCAACGGAACGATCGTTCACGACGAGGTCAACGGGGCCCCGTTCTGGACGGCATCGGGCGACGAGGCTGGCAACAACGGCAATGTCGCGGTGAGTTCCAGCGCGTCGACCACCGCTCGCAAGCACGTTGAACTGTGGATGACCGGACCATTTCATGCGATCGGGGTCCTTCGGCCCAAGCTCAACACCGTCGGGTTCGGCCAGTTCGATGACCCGTCGGCCGCGCCGTGGCGATCGGGCGCGACACTCAACGTCATCGATGGCCTGACCCGTGAAGTCCCTCCCCCCGACGCACCGATTCTCTTTCCCGGAGATGGAACGACCACTTCGTTGTACCAGTTCATCGCCGAAACGCCGAGCCCGATGACCTTCTGTGGGTGGACCGGATCGGCCGGTCTCCCGATCATTGCGATGCTTCCCGGCGCTCCGATCAGCCCGGTCGGGAAGGTGACGACCGATGCCGGAGTCGAACTTGAGGTCTGCACCCTCAGCGAGGCAAACACCTCTGGCGTTGGTCAGGCAATCCTCAAGGGCGACAACGCCGTGGTGATCATGCCTCGGCGTCCGCTGGCCGCGGGCACGTATCGCGTCCAACTCGCCACCGCAACAGGCAACATCGAATGGTCGTTCACCGTCGACCCGGCGGCCGCGGGTTCCACAACCCCCGTCCCGCCCCCCGGTGATCTTCCGAACACGGCTCCGACTGCAGCGCCGACCCAGTTCACTGCGGTGACCCCAGGCCGTCTGGTGGACACCCGGCGCAAGCTCGGGACCGGTCGGCTGATCGCCGGACGAAGTGTGATCATCGATGTTGCCGGTCGACTCGGGATCACGGCCGCGGCAACCGCCGTGAGCGCCAACTTCACCGTCGTCGGGCCCGACTCCTCGGGATACCTCACGGTGTACCCCTGCGGATCTGGCGTACCCGAGGTGTCGACGCTGAACTTCACCGGCGGGTCGAGCATCCCGAACCAGGCGGTCGTTCCGCTCGATAGCAAAGGCGACCTGTGCGTGATCTCGAGCGCCGCGACAGATCTGATCGTCGACGTCAACGGCGGACTAGCCGCCACCGGAACGGACCGGTACTTGGCGGTCACCCCGAGCCGAATCCTCGACACTCGCCAAGGGATCGGCGGCTCACAACGTCGAAGCGCCAACACGGCCTTTGAACTGGCAGTACGGGGCCGCGCCGGGGTTCCGGCCAATGCCACGGCCGTCGCTATGAATGTCACCGCCGTCGACCCCGAGCAGTCCGGATACGTCACCGTGTACCCCTGTGGCCTGACGCCGGAAGCCTCGAATCTCAACGTGGTCTCCGGTCAGACGCGGCCGAACCTGGTCATCGTGCGGCTGTCGGGCACCGGATCGGTCTGCCTGAAGTCGGCCGAATCGGGGATGGATCTACTCGCCGACGTCGCCGGCTACTTCACCCCGCTGGCGGCTGCCGCACAGTTCACTCCCCTGAGCCCAATGCGACTGGTCGACACCCGCAGCACCGATAGCCGCATCAACGGGGGAAGTGGCGGGATCGCCGTTCCGGCGCAGCGCGTGGTGAAGGTCGCCGTTGCCGGCAAGCGGGGTGTGCCTGCCGACGTCGACGCCGTGTCGGTGAACCTCACCGTCGCCGGTGCCCAGGCCGATGGCTATCTCACGGCATATCCGTGCGGGCAACTGCCCAATGCCTCGAACGTCAACTACGCCGCCGGTGTCGACACGGCCAACTCGGCCCAGGTCCCCGTCAGCGGCTCCGGTGAGATCTGCCTATGGGCCAGTTCCGCGCTCCACATCCTCGTCGACGTCAACGGCGTCTGGGGCTGAGGTCGCCCCGCAGCGGAGCTACCGGTGGACGCCGGTATCGGTCTGGGTGACCCGGAGGCGCAGGGTGTGGATGGAGTCACCAGATAGGACGCCGGCCCGGCAGGCCAGGCGGCCTCCTTGCCAGTTGGAGAGGCCAAGCTCAGGTTCGTTGAGGGCGTACTGGCCGTCGACCCAGCGGGTGAACCCGTCGCCGACGAAGGGGGCGTCGAGGGTGGCCCACAGCGCCTCGTGGTCGCTGGGATCGTTGCTGATCACCGAGGCGACGAAGCGGGGGCTGTAGCGATTGAACAGCGTCGCCGCCATCTCCAGATTGTCGACAACCAGCAGGGTCATCTCGGGGCTCTGCTCCCACTCCCACTCGGTGGCGAGGGCGTCGATCCCGATCACATCGGCCATCGGTTCGGGCTCGTCGCCGTGGGCTCGGGCGACTTGCACGACTTCGTCGAACCAGCTGATAGGTACGAACTGCTCGCCCCCGGCGACGACATGCAACCGCGGCGATGTGCCCAACCGGTCGGCGGCGTGGCGCAGAGCGTCGAGCACCACCGGAGTCAGGTGCTCAGCTCCCTCGGCGACGATGCAGCAGACGTTGAGGGTGTTGCAGACCTTGCGGTCGAGTGAGTGAACGACGACCTCGCGCAGCCGGTCGGTGTCGGCGGATGGCCCGACAATCATCCAGGCACCGCCGGTGCCGTGCAGGCTGACGGGTACGCCCGCTTGGCGGGCGACGGCACCGAGCTGTTCGACGGCCGGTCCCGACCCGCGGGCGACGGCAAGGGCGAGGCGGGGGTCGCCGAACAACGCCCAGCCGGTCGCACGGGACGCCGCATCGAGCAGGCGGACGGTCCCCCGCGGCAGCCCGGCGGCATCGAGAGCGGGCTCAACGGCGTGGGTGATGATCGCTCGGGCCGTTCGCAACGCGTCGGAGCCAATGCGAAAGACCACCGTGTTGCCGGTCCGTAACACGCCGGTGGCGTCGGCGAACACATTGGGACGGCCTTCGAAGACGAAGCCAACGACACCGAGAGGAGCCCGTCGCTCCTCGACAGTCCAGCCGTCATGAGGGATGGTGCGGACCACCCGGTCGCGTCCCCCAGCGGTGGTCTGCCACGTGCGCAGGCCGTCGATCATCGATTGGCGCATCGACTCGCTGAGCACGAGCCGTGTGGTGGAGCGGCCCCGCGTCTGAGCATCGGCAATGTCGTCGGCGTTGGCCCGGGCGATTGTCTCAAACACGGTGTCATCGGCGAGACGGTCGGCAAACCCGGCGAAAAATGCCGTGATTTGGGTGTCGTCACGGGCGCCGAGGACGTCAAATGCCGCTCGTGCGTCGGTGACCGCGGCGGCGGCCAGTGCATGATCGGCCGCAGGAACGTGAAGGAGGTCTCCGGTCGATTGGACGACGACCAACCGGTCGCCGGGCTGGAAGGCGGCAGCGAGTTCGGCCGACACCCGCGACACCCGGTTTCCGGCGTGAACGATGGGCATCCCGGCAACGAGCTCGGTCAACGATTCGGATTGCGACACCCCGCCAGTCTGCCGACCGACCGGGTGGCACACCACATCGCCTCGCCCGGCGCCGAGCGTCGCAGACGGATAGCGTGCGCGGCCGTGATGACGATCGACGATCTGCCGCCCTGTGAGGTGTCGTGGTTCGGTGCGCTGTGCGACGACGACTACGAGTTCCTCGGAGTCCCCGACGCAGCCCTGGTGAGCTCGTGGGAGCACTGTCGCGACATCGTCCTCGACGCGCAACGGGGAGGCTTCGACAATCTGCTGCTCCCGTCGGGGTACTCGCTGGGCATCGACCCGGTCGCGTTCGCCGGCGGAATCGCGCCGTCCCTCGACCGTCTGCGCCTGTTGGTTGCCGTGCGCTGCGGCGAGATGTGGGTGCCGCAGCTGGCCCGCCAGCTGGCCACGCTCGACCAGATGCTGGGCGGACGGTTGACGGTCAACATCATTTCTAGTGATCTACCTGGCGAAACGCTGCCGAGTGGGCCGCGGTATCAACGGACGCTGGAGACGATGGTCGCCATGCGGACGCTGCTCAATGGCGATGCGCTGCGGGCGACCGGCGAGTTCGTGTGCATCGAGGTCGACCCGCCGCAGGTGCAGACGACGTCGGGGCGGTGTCCGCCGTTCTACTTCGGTGGGCTCTCCCCCGAGGCGCGGGCGGTAGCAGCAGAGGCGGCCGATGTGTACCTGATGTGGCCCGATACCCCTCGTGCGATTGCCGCGGTCATCGCCGACCTGCGGGATCGGGCACTGAGTCACGAGCGTCGGCTGCGGTTCGGGTTGCGCATCCACGTGATCGTCCGTGAGTCCCAAGCCGAGGCTCGATCGGCCGCTCGACGCCTGATCTGCCAACTCGATGATGAGGTCGGTGCGGCGATTCGGCGGCGGTCGCTCGACTCGTCATCGGTCGGCGTGCAGCGACAGGCCGAACTGCGCGACATGGCCGATGCCGACGGGTACGTCGAGGAGTTCCTCTGGACCGGGATCGGGCGGGCTCGCAGCGGCTGCGGTGCGGCGATCGTCGGTGACCCCGATCAGGTCGTCGCGGTGATCAACGAGTATCGCCGACTTGGTGTTGAGGCGTTCATCCTGTCGGGCTACCCCCATCGTCAGGAATGTGACCTGATCGCCCAGCATGTGCTCCCCCGCATCGACCACGGGCCGTTGGCGATCACGCCGTGAAAACGACGACTGCGGTCAGCTCGGTGCCGAGCTGACCGCGGTCGTTGAGAATGCCGGGGCCGATCAGCCGGTCGTGGTCGCGGGGGCCTCGTCGGTGGGGTGCCCGAGTCCGCCGTGACCGGGGCCGCGGACCGGGAGCGGGTTGTTCACCATGTCGGTGACACGCTGCTCGACGGCGGCCAGCTTGGTGTCGGCCTCGGCCTGAGTGAGCTTGCCGTCGGTGACGGCCTGGGCGATACGAGTCTTCGCCTCGGTGACCAAGGCATCGATGACGGTCTGCACCGCGACGCCCTTGGCGGTAGCGATTTCGGCGATGGTCTTGCCAGCTTGCACCTCGGTGCGCAACTCGTCGGCCGTGATGCCGAGCGCCGTGGCGACCGACTCCAGACGGGCCCCGCGACCACCACGCCCACCGTGACCCGGGCCGCCATGGGCCGGACGAGCCGCTTCGAGCGCAGTGGCGACCTTATCGGCCTGCTCCTGAGTGAGCGTTCCGTCGGTGACCAGCCCGGCGAGGACGTCGGCGAAGGGCGTTGGCCGGTCGGCGGCCGGGGTCGTCGCGTCTTGTGCGACGGCGGCAGCGTCGGCGGCCGGCGTGGTTGCGACCGCCTGGACGGCGGGCGAGCCGAACACGTCGGCGGCGATGACTCCACCGGCGCTGAGGCCGGCGATGAAGACGGCGCCAAGGGCGAGGGGTTTGCGGTTCATCGTGATCTTCTCCTGTGAGTGTGGGGGATTCGGCCACCGCTTATCGGTGGGTGTCATCACGATCTCGCGTCGAGGTGAGAGCCAATCCCCAGGTTACGAGAGGGTCAGGTGAGAAGAGTGTGATGAAAGTGTGAATTGTTGGTCTGGGTGGGGCTCAGCGCCACGTCAGCCACCATTAGCGCGAGGGTCAGCGCCACCATGGCAGCCGGCCGGTGTCGGCTGCCGCAGCGATGGCGATGAACACCGCCGCCTCGCCGAGTTGCTCCGCCGCACCAAGGACATCGCCGGAAATACCGCCGATCTTGCGGAAGGCGAGGGCCACCACTGCGATCGTCGTCACGGCCACGAGGGCAATGGCGAGGGTGATCCAGACACCCGTGAGGATTCCCCCCGCCACGACAGCGAGGACTATAGCGATGACGCATGAACGGCGGCGGAGCCCGGCGGAATAGTCGGTGCCCAGGCCGTCGGGGCGAGCCGGGCGCGATGTAAGCAGGATGCCCAGGATTGCAGCGCGGCCGAGAATATGGGCACTGACCAGCCCGGCAGCCGCCCACGGCGTCGGCAGCGAGGCTAGAGCACTCCACTGCACAGCAACCAGTAGCACCAGGCTGACCACGCCGTACGTGCCGTGCCGAGAGTCTTTCAGGATTGCCAGGCGCTGCTCACGGTCCCAGCCGCCCCCGAAACCATCGGCGATGTCGGCAAGTCCGTCGTGATGGAACGCCCCGGTGATCAGCGCAGTGGTCACCAACGCCAACGCGGCGGCGAGCCCGGTGGGAAGTACTTCGTTGGCTGCGGCGAACACCCCCGCGCCGGCTGCGCCGATGAACAGGCCGACAGCAGGGAACCACGGTGTTGCGCTCGCCATGTCGACTTCACCGTCGACGTGCAAGGGCACGC
>JANNNL010000711.1:0-4257 GCA_031398525.1 Actinomycetes bacterium
CATAGGCGGCCGCCCGACGACGCAGTTGCTCGATCGCTGACGGCGACAAGTCCGGGCGTTCAGCGAAATAGGTGTCGAGAAAGTTGGCGCACAGGGCGTCCGCCAGATCGTTCGACGACTCGCCGTTGGCGGCCTTGGCCACCACGAGCCGGAGGTAGCCCATGTAGTGGCCGAGGTCGACGGCGGCCTCGGCGCTGCAGACGGTGTCGAAGTCGATGAGGGCGATCGAGCCGCTGTCGAACAACAGCTGGGTGTGGGTGAAATCGCCGTGGGCGAGCGCCATCGGTCCTGGCGTTCCGGCCGCGAGGTCGCGGCGGGCGATATCGACGGCGTCGACCAACCAGGTCGCCAACGACTCCGACATCGGCGAGAGCACCGTGAGTAGGTCGAGCAGTTCGTCGACGGAGCCGTCGATCGTCTTCTCGGCCGAGAGCTCCGTCGGTGTGCTATGGATCAGTGCTGCCACCCTCGCCGAGTGCCGGACGCCATCGAGGGCTCCCGGCGCGCCGGTCGGTCGCGACGTGCCCCGCACCATGGCGCTGATGCTGCGCGCCAGGTTCGGCACCCCGGTGACCTCGCTGAGGACGAGCACCCCAAGGTCGCGGCGATGCAGCACGACCGCCGGTAGTCGGATGTCGTGCCATCTGGGTACGGCGTACCTCGACGCCCACAGTCCCTCGAGTGCCGCCACGGTGCGCTCGCCGCGGTCATCGTTGGCCACCTTCCCGTAGAGCACCCGACGCTGCGCCGCTCCCGAGGCGTCGTGGCCCTGCACGTCGTACCGCACTACGCAGCGATGCTGGCGACCGAGGTTCAGATGGCCAGGGTGTGAGCGGACGTCGACGACCGAGAAATCGTCGTCGTTCATCGCCTGCCCGAGCAGGCCCCGCATGACCCGCCCGTCGGTCGTCGGCACGAGCTCGGGGAGTTCGGGATCGATAGGGAACGCCGAGGCGAGCATGCCGAGGTCGTCGAAAACGGTGATGGGTTGACGGAACGGCCGGAGCAGCGCGTGCCCCCGAGCCTGGGTGCCGAGTTCGTCGACGCGGGCGACTCGCTCGAAATGCGCCAGTTCTGGTCGAGCGAACACCCGCGCCATGACGATCGCCCCGAAACTCTCCGTTGATGCGGCACGTTGGCTCAGGCGGATGTCATAGCGAAGGGTGCAGCTACCGTCGGGCAGGTAGGCGGCCTTGCCCGGCTTACACTCGTGCAGCACATAACGACGATCGACCATCGCTTCGGCGAGGCGCCGACTCATGGCGTCGCCGTCGAATGCCACGGCCAGGGCCGGCAACGACTGATCGAAGAACTGCCGCGAGTTCGCCGTCCAGCGCGCCACGTCGAGCTGATCGCTCTCGTCGTCACCAGCGGCCGGTTCCCGTTCGGGCTCGGTGGCGAGACCGTGCAACCGGGCATACACGCCACCTTCGGCAAGCAGGGATTCATGCGTCCCCTGCTGCTCTACCCGGCCGAGACGCAGGACGACGATTTGGTCGGCGTGCTCGATCAGTTTGAGATCGTGGCTGACGATGATCGTGGTCGTGTCGCGCATCAACGTGCGCAACGCGTCGAGCACCACCGTCGCCGACTCGACATCGAGGCCGGTGGTCGGTTCGTCGAGGAGCAGAATCGGAGCCCGGCGCACGTAGGCGCGGGCGATCGCGATCCGCTGGCGCTGACCGCCCGACAGGTTGGAACCCCGCTCGCCGAGGATCGTGTCGTAGCCGTCGGGGAGTCGGGTGATGAACTCGTGGGCGTTGGCCTGGCGGGCTGCCGCCTCGATCTCCTCGGGGGTGGCGTCCATCCGGCCGTAGGCGATGTTCTCGGCGATGGTGCCTGTGAACAGAATGGTCTCCTGGAGTACGACGCTGATGTTGGCGCGCAGCGAATCGATCGTCAGGTTGCGTACGTCGTGACCGTCGATCGACACCGATCCGCCCGAGACGTCGTACAGGCGGGGGATCAACTGCAAGACGGTGCTCTTTCCGGCACCGGTGTGGCCGATGAGGGCGTACACCTTGCCCGGGGGAACGTGGATCGACACGTCCTCGAGCACCGGCCGGGCGGCCTGCTCGACGGCGTCGCCGCGCTGGCCGGGGTCGGCCGAGTAGGTGAACCAGATGTGGTCGAGACGGATATCGCCGCGGACGGCCGTGGCCTCGATGGCGTCGGGTCGATCGGTGACGCTCGGCCTACGGTCGAGCAGTTCCCCGATGCGTTCCGAACTGGCGAGTACCTTGCCGACGGTCGTCCATTCCTTGATCACTCGCCGCGTCGGCTTGAACATGCCCTGGATGAGCGCGACGGCGAAGACCAACTGGCCCACCGTCATGCTCTTGCCCCCCGCACTGGTTGCGTCACCGTTCCAGGCGACCAACCCGCTGCCCTGCCAAACGACCGCGCAGACGACGAGGGCCTCCATCACGCTGACGACACCGGAGAACTGCGCCTGTAACACCGCCGAGCGCATGCCAGCCGCCAGGCGTTGGGTGTTGCGCTCCTCGAACCGGCGCTCCTCGTAGCCCGCTCGCCCGTACGTCTGGATCACCCGGATCGACCCGAGCATCTCCTGGGCCGAGGAGGCAACCTCGCCCTCGATGGTTCGGAACCGCTTGGCTGCGGAGCGAATCGACGCTGAGAACAGGCGTGACACGACGATGAGCAATGGCACGATAACCAGTGCGGTCAGCACGAGACGCAGTGAATCGGAACTGGAATCGGAACTGTATCGGAGCGCGAGGAGGGTGAACGCCAGGGTGAGCACGCTGCCGACGATGTCGGACACCGAGCCGATCACGAAGTCCTCGATGGCGTCGACATCGCTGGTTACGCGGGTGAGCACGTCACCGGTCCGTTTGCGATCGTGGAAGGCGAGCGACAGCCGTTGCAGGCGGCCGAACAACGCATTGCGGATGTTGAACCCGAACGTACGCCCAGCCCGCGCCAGCAGGATCTCGGCTGCGGAATCGCACAGGCTCGTGAGCACGGCGAGCCCGACAATCACGATGGCGAGGAACAGCACCGTGGCACTCTCCGATGTGCCGAGCACGGTGATCCGGTCCTTGTCGCCCTTGATCACATCGATCAGATGGGCGATCGGCCACGCCTCGGCGACCGCCGCGCCGGCCTCGAGGACGAGCATGAGGAGCGCCAGCCAGATCGTTCGCCGTTCACCGGGCAGATACCGTACGAACAGCCGTCGCAGATATCGCAGGCCATCGCGCCGCCCCGGCTCGGACGCCCCGTTGCGCACCGACTCCGTCTCGTTCTTGGCCGCGCTCTTTCGCACCGACGCCGTCGCGACCTCGGAAGCCATCCCGGTCAAGCTTTAGGGGTCTTTGAGACGGCGAAGCGACTGAAATGAACGTGAACCTTCGACTGTCCCGGCGCGCTCTGCAGATACAAGCCGACACCTCGGCCACCGGCGATGCCCAGACATTGTGCGATCTGCCCATCGACTGTGCCGGAGTTTACTTGTCTGTTGTCGACAAGGAACTGGAACGAGTCGGCGCCGAGGACATTGATCTGCAGCGTGACTCGCTGATCTCGCTTTATATTTTGGGTTTGGTTGACGAAAAGCGGGCATTTACTGCCGTCGCTCGCTCGAACGAAAATATTCGCCGTCGCCAATCCCGCGGGATCAGTTGGACAAACGTTGAGGAAGATCCCCTGTTCGTTCCCGTCGATACCGGCGCCAACACCAAAACAATAGCCATCGTCGGACTCGGTCTTGTTGACGAAGATGCTCCCGATAGCGGTGATCGAGTAGTTGTTTCTATCGTAGTCCAGATTCAGCGAAGGCGCCAACGAAACCAGATCGGCGGAGTCGCCGCTGACCTCGAGATGGAAGCTGTCGAGCGGGTGATATCCGCTGACTTGGTCTTCCGTCTTGCGACCTGGCCACGTATTAGTGGTCGGATCTTTGAAGTCATAGTCAAGCTCATCGACTGCGATGTTCGGTTGCGGCGCGACCGGGGGTGGGACCTTGATCTCGACAGGCCGAAAGTCGAGCGTAGGACTCGGATCTTCGGCGCCCACAGCACAGCGGAAGCCTACCCATTTGGCCATATAATACGCCGTCGGCGAGCCGCCTTCGCGTTTGCTGGGATCGACCAGGAAGTTATTGGTACCACCCCGAATGACCACCATGTTCGGGTCGTCCCGAATGGACTGCTCATAGGAGTCGGTCACGTATTCCCAGGCGTTGCCGACCATGTCGAACGCTCCAACCGAACTGACATTGGCTGGCTGAAT
>JANNNL010000065.1:0-25669 GCA_031398525.1 Actinomycetes bacterium
CCGGTCGAGTCTCGGGCAACGAAGGGTCGGGACATGCCGACGGCGATCGCCCTCGGGCTCGGCCTCGCAGCGGTCTTTGTCGCGATCGTTAGATTCACCGGGACCACCGGCGTGGTCGCCCTCGTGTCGATCGTGATGGGCCTGGCAGCCGTCGAGTTTTACGGTCGTGTGACCGAGCGGGGCTACCGTCCAGCCACGATTCCGGGCATCGCGGCCTGCGCGCTTTTGCCGGTAGCGACGTACTGGCGAGGGGAGACGGCGATTGCGCTCGTGCTGTTTCTCGCCCTGGTAGCGACAGTCATCACCTCGATCTCGGCGGAAGGGATCGAGAGCGGCCCACTGCCGAACACCGCGATCACGATGCTCGGCATCGGTTGGATCGGCGTGATGGGATCGTTCGCTGGATTGATCCTCGCCAACGGCGAAGACATCGGCACCGACACCATCTTCGCCCTGGCCATCGGAGTTGTTGCCAACGACGTGGGTGCGTTGTTCGTCGGGTCTGCGGCGGGCCGCACCCCCCTACGGACGTGGATTAGTCCGAACAAGACGGTCGAAGGACTTGTCGGAGGCACCGTCGCCACGCTCGGAGCGATGGCCCTCCTCAGCATTGCCAACGGCCAGGCATCAACCTGGATCCAACTGGCCGATCTGCTTGTCCTCGGCCTGGTCGTCGCCATTCTCGCCCCGATCGGTGATCTGACCGAATCGATGTTCAAGCGCAACCTCGACGTCAAAGACTTCGGCACTCTGCTGCCTGGTCATGGCGGCGTCCTTGACCGGTTCGACGGATTCCTATTCGTCCTTCCCGGCGCGTACTACGTGCTGACCTGGTTGGAGCCGTGGATTGTGGCCGCAACGGTCTGATCTGTCTTGCTGAGGTCGAGCGCCCGAATTGCGCGATCCGCGGCCAGACTTCACGTGTGAGTTCCGTACGCGTCGCCATCGCCGGGTCGTCGGGTTCGGTCGGTCGCCAGACCATCGAGGTCATTCGGGCCGAAGGTGACGGCTACGAGGTGGTCGGCCTCGGCGTTGCTTCGTCAATCGACGTACTCATCGAGCAGGCCCGTGAGTTCAAACCCAAGGTCGTCGCAGTCGCCGATCCAGCCCGTCGTCGAGAGGTTGCCCAAGCCCTGCCGTTCTGTGAGGTGGTTGGTGATCTGGCCGACTTGGCTGAGATTGCCGACGTCGTTGTCAACGCAGTTGTTGGTTTCGCCGGACTTCCGGTCACTCTGGCAACGTTGGCGGCGGGAAAGCGCCTGGCGCTCGCCAATAAGGAGAGTCTCATTGCGGCTGGTCCTGTCGTCCAGCCATTGCGTGCGGTCGCCGGAGCCGAGATCGTGCCGGTCGACTCCGAGCATTGCGCGGTTCATCAGTGTCTACGGTCATCGGTGCACTCCAACGGGGGGCGGGAGTTGGCACGGATCGTGCTGACGGCGAGCGGTGG
Organism: Actinomycetes bacterium; assembly: GCA_031398525.1. Classification (GTDB taxonomy): domain Bacteria; phylum Actinomycetota; class Acidimicrobiia; order Acidimicrobiales; family Ilumatobacteraceae; genus JANMJD01. The sequence goes on from JANNNL010000065.1 coordinate 1,448, forward strand.
GCCGTTTCGGGGTCGGACCTCCAGCGATCTGGCCGATATCACGGTTGAACAGGCTCTGGCCCATCCAACGTGGTCGATGGGACCGAAGATCACGGTGGACTCCTCGACATTGATGAACAAAGGACTCGAGGTGATCGAGGCCCACGAATTGTTCGGCGCGCCATACGACCAGATCGAGGTGGTTGTCCACCCACAATCGGTGGTCCATTCATTAGTTGAGTTCACCGACGGGGCGACGATTGCCCAGCTCTCGATGCCCGACATGCGCCTGCCGATCGGATACGCCCTTGCCTACCCCGATCGTATCGCCACCCCGTTTGGGCGGATTGATTGGGCCACAATGCAGCGACTCGATTTCGAACTTCCCGATGTGGTGACGTTTCGCTGCCTGACGTTTGCCTACGAGGCGGGAAGAACCGGTGGCACGGCTCCCGCATGGCTGAGTGCGGCCAACGAGGTGGCGGTCGACGCGTTCTTGTCGGGGGCTCTACGGTGGAGTCAGATCGCCGAGGTGATCGAGGAGACGCTGGGTCGTCACGATGGCACACCTGCGTCGTCGTCTGAAGCGGTGATCGCCGCAGACGCTCAAGCGCGACGGGTGGCAGAATTGGTACTCAACGAAAGGACATCGCGATGACGATTGGTGCGATGGTGCCAAGTCATGAGGGTGAGGTTGTCGAGGTCGTTGACCAACGCACGTCGCTGATTCGACTTGCGGCCGTGATCGTGGGGGCTCTCGCGCTGGCGTGGTGGTCGTGGTCGTATGCCCTGTTCGGGCTCTTTTTGATCCTGACGCTGTTCATTCACGAACTGGGCCACTACATCGGTGCCCGGCGGGGAGGGATGAAGGTCACGGAGTTCTTCATCGGCTTTGGGCCTCGCATCTGGAGCTTCCGGCGCGGCGAGACGGAGTACGGCCTGAAAGGAATTCCGCTCGGGGCGTATGTGAAGACCCCGGGGATGACCAACCTCGAGGAGCTGTCCGAGGAGGACGACGTACGGTCATACCGGGCGCAGTCGTACGGTCACCGCTTCGGCATGGTTTTGGCCGGCCCGGCCACGAATCTGCTCGCCGGACTGCTGCTGTTCTGCGTGTTCTTCTCGTTCGCCAATGAACCGGTTGTCGAGGAAGCAGCCTGGCCGTCTATCGGCGGGGTGGTCAGCGATTCCCCGGCCGGGCGGGCCGGCCTACGCGACGGCGACGTCATTCTGGCGATCAACGGGGTGAGCGTGGAGGGGTCGTTCGAGACGTTCAAGTCGATTGTCAAACCCCGCCCGGGTGAGTCGGTGACCTTGACGTTCGAGCGTGATGGCCGACGTCAAGACGTCGCAGCGACTCTCGGGCGACGTGATGCGTTCGACGAATCCGGCCAACCAACCGGGAAGCTCGAGGGCATGCTCGGGATCGTGCCGATGCGCATGATCGAGCGAACGGTGCCGGCTGGCGTCCAGCGCGGGTTCACCGAGTTCGGGGTGCAAGTGCACGGGACTGCGCTGGCTATCGGCGATATCTTCAGTCCGTCGGGGCTGTCGCGGATCTTCCGGATGGTCACCGGTCAAGAGGTCGACGACCCCACCAAACGACCGACGTCGATTGTCGGCATCACCCAGTACGGATCAAGTGCTGTGCGTTCGAGCGCGGCTGAGACGCTGTTTCTTCTGGCCTCGCTCAATATGGCGCTCGGGCTCTTCAACCTCCTGCCCATTCTCCCGCTCGACGGCGGACATTTGCTGATCGCCACGTACGAGCGGTTGCGCTCACGCCAGGGTCGGCGCTACCACGTCGACTTTGCCAAGGTGATGCCGGTCTTCGCCGTGCTCATCGTCACCTTGATGCTCGTCTTCATGTCGGCGATCTACCTCGACACGTTCTGACCAGCAGCGTCGGACCGTCCGTTCCGGCACCGGGTGCGCCCGGTGGCTGGAACGAAGCGCCATACTGCGTGGTGTGAGTTCTGCACAGCCTCAAACCGGTCGCTTGTCCACGACACGGAGGGTCAGCCGTCAAATCATGGTCGGTTCGGTTCCTGTCGGCGGCGACGCCCCGATCAGCATCCAGTCGATGACGATTACCAAGACGGCCGACGTTGAGGGCACGCTTCAGCAGATTTACGGCCTCGCAGCGGCAGGCTGCGACATCGTGCGTTGTACCTGCAACGAGCCCGAAGCGGCCGAGGGCCTGGCCCAGATCGTTCCCCGTTCACCGATTCCGATCATCGCCGACATCCACCATCAGTACCGGATGGCGCTTGCCGCGTTGGAAGCCGGGGTCCATGGCCTGCGGCTCAACCCGGGCAACATCCGCCGCCCGGAACACATCAAGGCCGTCGCGATGGCGGCTAAAGACCGTGGCGTGTCGATTCGCATTGGCGTGAACGGCGGGTCGCTTGATCCGGCCCTTTACGAGAAGTACGGGGGTATCCGCCCCGAGGCGATGGTCGAGTCGGCCCTCCAAGAGATGGCGTACTTCCGTGAGGTCGACTTCGACTTGATCAAGATCTCGGTGAAGGCGTCCAGCGTTCGGCTGATGGTTGAGGCCTACCGCCAACTGGCGGAGCTCACCGACGTGCCGCTCCACCTCGGGGTGACCGAGGCCGGGCCGCCGCCCAACGGTCTGATCAAAGCCACCGCTGGCATCGCGACGCTGCTCAACGAAGGCATCGGCGACACAATTCGCTACAGCCTCACTGCCGACCCGATCGAGGAAGCCCGGGCCGGGCGTCAACTGCTTGAGGCGCTGGGCCTGCGCGAACGAAAGAACGTCGACCTGATCGCTTGCCCCAGCTGTGGGCGGGCCGAGATCGATGTGATCGACGTGGCGCAACGGGCGATGGCGGCGTTCGGAGAACGCGAGCTGCCGCTGCAGGTCGCGGTGATGGGCTGCGTCGTCAACGGCCCGGGTGAGGCACGCGAGGCCGATCTTGGCATTGCCGCCGGCAATAAGCGTGGCCATCTGTTCGTCAAAGGCACCAATGTGGCGGTTGTTCCGGAATCAGAGATGGTCGAAGAGCTGGTCAAATGGGCCGAGTTCATTCACGAGCACGGTACCGATGCAGCCATCGCCCGTGCGGACGTGGTGAAGGCCGAGCGGGAGGCCCGCCGAGATCGATCTGCGTTGCTCGAGACCCAGGGCGACGATGCGAACCATGTAACCGAGCGGATCGTGGAGATTCGCAAGACGGTCGACGGGCGAGCCTGACCCGTTAGTCCCTCCGGCCGTCGGTACTGGCCGCCCGGCCGGTCGCCCAGTAGATCGTTGCCTCGCCATGCAGCGCGAAGTTTTCGCTCGCGGTGATCACGGCGGGCTGACCAGTGGGAAGCTCAGCGCAGGTGCCTCTCACACTAAGTAGCACTCCAACTGCGTCGCCGCGGGCATCGAACTGGCCATCGAGGTCGATCCGTCGTAGTCGCCAGTGAGGGGTCGGCGTCGGATACTCCACGAGGTCGCGGGCGATCTGCTCCGGTCGAACGACGGGATCAACGAGCGGCCGGGTATCGAGGATGTCAAGCAGCGCGATCGGGTCGACGTGTTTGGGCGTGAACCCCGCTCGCAGCACGTTGTCGGACGGATCCATCAGCTCGACGCCCCAACCCCGCAGGTAGGCGTGAAGATTGCCCGGTCCGAGGAAGATCGCTTCGCGCGCGTGGAGCACTCGGTGATTGAGAAGTAAGGCGGCGGTCAGCGCCGGATCAGATGGGTACCGTGTGGCGAGATCGGCGATGGCCGCCGTGACCGAGCTCGTTCGACCGGCGTCGGCAGAGCACGCCCGGGCAATGGCGTTGGTGTCGATCCGGGAATCGAGAAAGACGACTCGCAGTGCACCACCAATTCCTTGTTGCGCGAGTAACTCGGCCAGACGGTCGCATGCGTCGTCACGTAAGGAGCGGAGTATGTTGACGGACTCGCTGATCGGGCGAAACCCGCAAAGCACCTCGAAATCGCCCAGAGCACAGAGAATCTCGGGCTTGGCGTACGGGTCGTGGTAGAGCCGCCGCGGATCATGCAGATCCAGGCCGTCGGCGCTCTCGGCGACGAAGTTGGCCTGGGCGGTCGCCAGATTGGGATGAGTTTGGAGCGAGAGCGGCTCGCTGGCGGCCAATACCTTGAACAGAAACGGGAGCGGGCCCGTCACTTCGCTCAAAAGCTGATGCTCGGTACCGGCGGGGCCGTCTGATGTCAGGCGCGCCGGAGCGACCGGATGGGTTCCCATCCAGAATTCCGCCCACGGCTCCCCGTCGGGGGCCGCCCCGATCAACCTCGGAATCGCCTCATGATCGCCCCACGCGTAGCGCTGGACGACGCCCTCAATCCGCATCATGTTGCCTGAAACGATATCCGGCGATCCTCACCACCACGGAAAGGTGGCCCCCCGAGGTTGCGGTGGGCAGATAGCGTGGCCCGCCGTGCTGCTACGGATGTCGAACCTGTTCCTGCGAACCCTGCGTGACGACCCGGCCGACGCCGAGGTGCCCAGCCACAAGCTGTTGGTACGGGCTGGCTACGTTCGGCGGGCCGCCCCCGGGATCTACTCGTTGCTCCCGCTCGGGGTGATGATCTACGACCAGATCTACCGGGTCATCAAAGAAGAGATGGACGCCATGGGTGCCCAGCAGGTCCACTTTCCGGCCCTTCTGCCGCGCGAGCCCTACGAAGCGACCGGTCGATGGACCGACTATGGCGACAACATCTTCCGCCTCAAGGATCGTCGGCAGGGCGACTACCTGCTTGCTCCGACCCACGAAGAGATGTTTACATTGATGGTCAAGGGGGAATACTCGTCGTACAAGGACTTCCCGGTCTACCTCTATCAGATCCAGACGAAGTACCGCGATGAGGCCCGGCCGCGGTCGGGGATTCTGCGGGGCCGTGAGTTCGTGATGAAGGATTCGTATTCGTTCGACGTGTCCGATGAGGGCCTTGAAGCAAGCTACGAACTGCACCGGCAGGCATACATCCGCACGTTCGACCGGCTGGGGATCGAGTACCGCATCGTCAGCGCGATGTCGGGGGCGATGGGCGGATCGAAGAGCGAAGAGTTCCTCGCCCCGAGCCCGGTGGGCGAAGACACGTTTGTGATGTGCTCGTCGTGCCAGTACGCCGCCAACGTCGAAGCGGTGCAGGTTCGTCTTCCCGATGCCATCGATGCGGCCACCGAGCATCCGCCGATGCGCAAGCTGCATACTCCGAACTCGCCCGGCATCGGTGCTCTGGTCGAGCATCTCAACACCAACTACGCGATGAAAACCGACGCATCGCGCCTGCTCAAGAACATCCTGTTCAAGGTCGATGGCCAGCCAGTCATGGTTCTGGTCCCCGGCGATCGGGAAATCGACGAGGACCGTCTGGCTGCCGCAGTCGCTCCTGGCAAGGTGAGCGCATTCGAAGAATCCGACTTCGCGGGCCGCCCGGACTTTGTCAAGGGATACGTATCGGCACTCGGTATGACCGCCGCGGGCGTTCAGGTGTTCGCCGATCCTCGAATCGCCCCCAATTCCATCTGGGTCACCGGTGCCAACGAGTATGAGCATCACGTCGTCGATGCGGTGGTCGGGCGCGACTTCACTATCGATCGCTACCTCGAAGTAGCGACCGTGGCTGCCGGTGATCCGTGCCCGAATTGCGGTGAGCCGCTCGCCATCGACCGAGCCATTGAGATCGGTCACATCTTCCAACTCGGCCGCAAGTACGCCGATGCCCTGGGCCTCGACGCGCTCGGGCCCGACGGTAAGCCGATCCGGATCACGATGGGCTCGTATGGCATCGGGGTTACCCGGGCGGTTGCGGTGATCGCCGAGCAGAGCCACGATCAATTGGGTCTGCGCTGGCCGTGGGAGATCGCCCCTGCTCAGGTGCACATCGTCGCGGCCGGGAAGGCCGATCAGATCGCCGCCTCGTTGGAACTCGGAGCCGCCTTCGAAGCGGCCGGAGTTCGGGTGTTGGTCGATGATCGCGACAGCGTCTCGGTCGGTGTGAAGTTCAAGGACGCCGAGATTCTCGGGATGCCGGTGATCGTGGTGGTCGGCCGTGGCCTGACGGATGGCAAGGTCGAGTTGCGCGATCGGTACCGAGGCACGGCGTCGGAAGTCTTGCTCGCCGAGGTGGTTCAAGCGGCCCTCGCGTTGAGAGGCTGAATCACCTCGACCGGCCGTGGGGGACCACCCGATATACTCGATCAGTCCTGAGCGTTGTAAGACGAGAGTGGCGTGGGCCTCCGGGCCCACGCCATTCGTCTCGAAAGAGCACAATTCGGCCCAGGGGTCGACAAACGAGGAGGTGAAGCGAATGGCAGATGAAGATCGGTCCGGCCCGGTGGTCGACCGTACCGTGGCAATCGCCTCGCCCATCCTTGCCGACCTCGGCCTAGAGTTGTATGACTGCGAGTTCGGTGGTGGCACGCTGCGGGTGACCGTCGACCGGTCGTCCGGCGCGGTAGACCTCGACGAGATTGCCCTGGTCACCCGGCTCATTTCGCGTGATCTCGATCACGACGACTTTGTCCCCGGGCGTTACACCCTCGAGGTAACCAGCCCCGGCCTCGAGCGTCACCTGCGCGAACCGAAGCATTACCTGTGGGCCGTCGGGCGAGATGTAGTCATTCGGCTGCGCGATGTCGCTGCTGCCGATCGCCGGATCGCCGGGCGGGTCACCGCCGCCGACGACGACGGCATCGATGTCGTCCCGACCGAAGGGCCCCAACGGGGCACCGCGGTTCGTCTCGCGTTTCGCGAAATCGACCGAGCTCGAACGGTGTTCGTCTGGGCGGCGGCCCCGAAGCCGACTGGCGCGAAGCCGACTGGCGCGAAGCCGAAACCTGCGGCACGGGTTGCCGCCGAATCCGATGTAGACACCACTTCTCAGACACAGGAAGTCGCCGCACCATGAGCAACCCCGACATGGCCGAAGCCGTCAAGATGCTGGCGCAAGACAAGGGCATCACGGTCGACCTGCTCCTGCAGGTGCTGGCTGACGCCCTGGTTACCGCGTACAAGCGACGCCCGGGCGCGGCCGACGAGGCTGAAGTGCAGATCGATGCCGACACGATGGAGATTCGTGTTGTCGCCTACGACATCGACGAGGACGGCAACTGGGTCAATGCTCGCGACGACACGCCCCAGGACATGGGCCGAATCGCCGCGCAGACGTTCCGACAAGTGCTCAGCCAGCGCATTCGCGAAGCCGAGCGCGACATGAAGTTCGAGGAGTACGCCAACCGCGAAGGTGACATTGTCACCGGCATTATCCAGCAGACCGATAGCCGCTACACCTTGCTCGACCTCGGTCGAGTCGAGGCACTGTTGCCGCAGGCCGAGCAGGTCTCCTTCGATCGCCCGCAGCCCGGCGACCGGGTCAAGGCGTACATCGTCGAGGTCCGCAAGACGGCCAAGGGCCCGCAGATCGTTGTCAGCCGCACTCATCCGGGGCTGATCAAGCGGTTGTTCGAGCTCGAAGTACCCGAGATCGCCGACGGCATCGTCGAGATCAAGGCTTGCGCCCGTGAACCAGGCCATCGCACAAAGATCGCCGTGTGGTCCAACGATCACAACGTCGATCCGGTAGGTGCGTGCGTGGGTGCTCGCGGGGCTCGTGTTCGCATGGTCGTCAACGAGTTGCGGGGCGAGAAAATCGACATCGTGCCGTTCAGCGACGATCGGTACGACTTCGTGGCCAAGGCGCTGTCACCGGCCAAGGTCAAAGAGGTCCGCATCCACGACGACATCGGCCTCGCCGAAGTCATCGTTCCCGACTTCCAGTTGTCGCTGGCGATCGGCAAGGAAGGGCAGAACGCCCGTCTGGCCGCTCGCTTGACCGGGTTGCGCGTCGACATCAAGAGCGAATCGCAACTCGCCGAAGAAGAGTCCGGTGGAGTGCGCGATCCCAATGTGGAGTACGCCGAGGGCGAATGGGTGCAGAATGCCGAGACCGGCCAGATGGAGTGGCACGAGGCCGACGGCTCGGTGGTCAGCGCCCAGCAATGGACCGATGGCGAGTCTGCCGGTGACGGCGCCGAGGCTGCTGAGATGGCCCCAGACAGTGCTGAGGAGTCGGCCGGCGAAGTAGCTGCGGTTGACGGCGGCGAAGACGTCGCTGATGACGCTCAAGTTGGCGACGTCGGCGATGACGAGTCCGCCCGTGATGGTCAGGAGCAGGCCGACGCCTGATTTCCGCATGCCTCCTCGCCGAACGTGCGTCGGCTGTCGAACTCGGCGTGACGCGCCCGAGTTGGCGCGTTGCACCCTGTCGGCTGGTGTCCTGTCGTCTGACAACGACAACACGGCCATTGACGTCACTGTCGGTGGTCCATCGAATGGTCGGGGCGCGTGGATCTGTCGCTCCTCGCCCGATTGCTTGGCGCAGGCTCTGCGTCGCCGGGCATTCGACCGGGCCTGGCGGCGCCCCCTGCCACCCCAAGTCGCAGAGAGTCTGCTACGCGCATTCGAAGCCGATGCTTCGAACGTGAAAGAATTACCCGTCGCGCCAACGCCCGTGCCTGCTCAGGCGTCGTGGCTCGACACCCCGACGAAAGGTTGATCGTTTCCGTGCCGAAGAACATCCGGCTGCACGAGCTCGCCAAAGAGCTCGGAATGACGAACAAGGAGACGCTGGACCTAGCGATCGTTCTTGGCATTGATGCCAAGAGCCATTCCTCCAGCATCCAAGAGGCACAGGGCGACCGCCTTCGCCGCCGCGCCACCAAAGACGGCCTCACTCGCGACGAGCAGCCCGAGGAGCCCAAGGTGCTCCCGAAGGGCAAGAAGGGTACGGCCGAGGCCGAGGTGCCGGCTCCAGCAGCCCCTGCGCCCGCTCCCGTCGTCGAAGTTGCTCCGCGCGTCGAAGCGCCCAAGCCAGTCGAACCCGTCGTCGAACGGCCCGCACCGGCTCCGCCGGTGGCTGTAGCCAGTGTTCCTCCGGCCGCTCCTGTGCCGACGCCGGCCCCGGTTCCGGTCGCGCCGCCGACTCCGGTCGTTCCCAACGCTGGTCCGCCGCCAGCGGTTCGTCCGCCGACGCCCCAACCCGTCCCGCCAGCGGCCACCCCGCCGCGCGACGAGGGCCTGGTCGAGCATCGGGTGATCTCAAGCCGACCTCAGCCGGGCGAGCCCGTCCGGCCCCCCGCTGGGCAGCCGCCGCTCGGTGTTGCTGCGCGCCCAATTCCGCCGCAGGGCCCCCGTCCACCGATGCCGCCGTCCACCCGGCCGCCGGGCGCTCCAGCGGCTGTTCGGCCGAGCGAGAGCCCCCGCCCGCCGGTTGGCCCAGCCCCTGCGGCCCCCGTGGCGGCGAGTGCTGTGGCCGCGAGTTCTGCGCCCGCCAGCCCGGTTTCGACCAGCCCGGTTTCGACCGAGGGGGCAACTGGAGCCGCGTCGCCGACGGGTCGTCCGATTCCGCCGCCCCCGGGTGGTGGCCGACCGATGTCGACTTCGGGTCGTCCGATTCCGCCGCCCCCGGGTGGTGGCCGACCGATGTCGGCGTCGGGTCGTCCGATTCCGCCGCCTCCGGGTGGTGGCCGACCCGTGGCAGCTCGGCCCGGCGGGCCGGGCGGGCCTGGTGGACCTGGCGCACGTCCCGGTGGACCTGGAGGTCGTCCAAGCGGCCCCGGTGGGCCTCGGCCCGGCGGTGGACCTGGTGGCCGTCCCGGCGGTTTCGCCGGAGCGCGTCCCGGTGGTCCTGGCGGCGGTCGTCCTGGTGGTCCTGGTGGCCCCGGTGGTCCCGGTGGCGGTCGTCCCGGTGGTTTCAACGGTGGTCCCGGTGGTGGCCCGCCGACGGGTGGCCCCGGTGGCCCGCGCAGTGGCCAGCGCCGCGCGCCGCGCCGGACCAAGCGTCGTCGTAGCCGCGATTTCGACGAACTACAGCCGAAGCTGACCAGCTATACGCCGATGGATGCCCCGGTCCCCGATGGCATTGTCGTCGTCGAGCGTGGGTGTTCCTCGCAGGAGTTCGCTCCCAAGCTGAATCGCACCTCGGCCGACGTTGTCCGCTTCCTGATGAAGAACGGCGAGATGGTCACGGCGACCATGACGCTGTCCGACGAGCAGATGGAGCTTTTCGCCCTCGAGATCGGCGCGGAGTTGCTCCTTGTCGAGCCGGGTCAGCAAGAAGAGATGGAGCTTCAGGCGCTCTTCGACGATTCGGATGACGACGACGAAGAGGCTCAGGAGCCGCGCCCGCCGGTGATCACCGTCATGGGCCACGTCGACCACGGTAAGACCACCCTGCTCGACAAGATCCGCAACGCCAACGTCGTGTCGGGTGAGGCCGGCGGTATTACGCAGCACATCGGGGCATACAAGGTCACGACCAAGTCCGGCCGGATCGTCACATTCATCGATACCCCTGGTCACGCAGCATTTACTAAGATGCGCGCTCGGGGCGCACAGGTCACCGACATCGTCGTGTTGATGGTGGCGGCCGACGACGGTGTGATGCCCCAGACGATCGAGGCGATCGCTCACGCGAGGGCGGCCGATGTGCCGATCGTGGTGGCGCTCAACAAGATCGACAAGGACAACGCCGATCCGCAACGGGTGTACGCCCAACTCTCGGAGCACGAACTGGTGCCCGAAGTTTGGAACGGCGACACAATTGTCGTCGAAATGGCGGCGTCTCAGAACGTCGGCGTCGACGAGTTGCTCGAACAACTCGCCGTCGTGGCCGAACTCGAAGAACTCACGGCCAATCCGAGTGGGCGGGCCAAGGGCATCGTGCTCGAAGCCAACCTCGACATCGGTCGTGGCCCGGTAGCCACAGTGCTCGTCGACAAGGGCACGCTGAAGGTCGGCGACCCGATCGTGGCCGGCGCAGCATGGGGCAAGGTCCGGGCGATGATCGACGATCAGGGTCGGCAGGTCAAGACGGCCGGTCCGTCGACGCCGGTGCAGGTTCTCGGTCTATCGACCGTCCCCCAGGCCGGCGACGAGTTCCGTGCCGCTCCGAACGAGAAGACCGCTCGTACGGTGGCCGAGGCTCGTGAGCATCGCTTGCGCATGCACAACCAGCGCGGCGATGCCCGGGTGCAAAAGGGTGTCAAGCTCGAAGACGTGTTCAGCCAGATTCAGGCTGGTCAGGTCGCCACCCTCAATCTCGTCATCAAGGCCGACGTGCATGGCTCGCTCGAAGCCGTCACCGAGAGCCTTCGTCGGCTTGAGCGTGACGACGTCAAGTTGGCGTTCGTTCACCGCGCGGTTGGTGGCATCACCGAGAACGACATCTCGCTGGCGGCGACGACCAACGCGACGATCATTGGTTTCAACGTACGACCCGACCGCAAGGCCCGCGACCTCGCGGAGTCCGAGGGTGTCGATATCCGCACCTACGAAATCATCTACAAGCTGCTCGAAGACATCGAGAAGGCCATGGTCGGCATGCTGGCGCCCGAGTACGAGGAAGTGGTCACTGGCGAAGCCGAGGTCCGCGAGATCTTCCGGGTTCCCAAGCTCGGTGCCATCGCCGGTTGTTACGTGCGTTCGGGAACGATTACCCGGGGCAGCAAGGTCCGCTTCCTGCGGGAAGGCACGATCATCTGGAAGGGTGCCATCTCGTCGCTCAAGCGCTTCAAGGAAGATGCCCGAGAGGTGCGCGATGGCTTCGAGTGCGGTATCGGACTCACCGACTTCCAGGACTTGAAGTCCGGCGATCTCATCGAAACCTTCGAGGAACGCCAGATCGCTCGCACCTGAGCACAGGATCCATGATCGGCCATCGGCCCCGCTAGCTTCGGGGAGATGGCTGATCTTGAATTCTTTTTCGATCCGGTATGTCCGTGGGCCTGGATTACGTCGCGTTGGGTGGTCAATGTGCAGGAACAGCAGGACTACCAGGTCAACTGGCGGTTTATCTCGCTGTACTTCCTCAACGACAACAACGTCGCCGAGTGGTACGACGCCAACTACCGCGCCGGGCATCGGGCCGGGCTCCAGGCGCTCCGGGTCGCTGACGCAGTTCGGGTGAGTCACGGTAACGATGCGGTAGGTCGGTTCTATACCGCGCTTGGCCAGTCGATTCACGTGGGTCAACTCGACCGCGCCGATCTTCGCAACAAGCCTGCCGAAGTGATCAGCGCCGCGCTCGGGGCCGCTGAATTGCCAGCCGAACTTGTCGATGAGGCCGAGAACGAGGATCATGACGAGTACCTACGGGCCGAGACCGAGTTGGCACTTAGTCGCACCGGCAAAGACGTTGGTACACCGATCTTGACCTTCAAGCCGGGGCGGGACACCGAGGGGAGTTTCTTCGGGCCGGTGCTCAGTCAGGCCCCCCGGGGGCAGGACGCCGTCGACCTGTGGAATGCCATTGAACTCATCGCGACGACCTCGGGAATGGCCGAACTGAAGAGGTCGAATCGGGGTCGGCCACAATTCGACTGATCTCGTGATGCCGGTGGCGATAGGTTGACGGGCAATGTTTGTGCTCGCCCTCGAGGTTGACCTTCACATCAACGAATCGCAGTCGCTCAAGGCGAAACGTCGGGTGATCCGTTCGATCGTCGATGGGGCGCGTCACCGGTTCTCCGTTGCCGCGGCCGAGGTCGATGGGCAAGACCTGTGGCAGCGCGCCACGCTCGGCTTTGCGATCGTGTCATCGTCTGAGCGTCACGCCGTCGATGTCATTGACGAGGTCGACCGATTCGTCTGGTCGCATCCAGAAGTTGCTGTGCTCTCTACCGAACGGAAGTGGCTCGAGTGAGTCGTCCCCCTCGTCGCCGCCCGGCGGCGACATCTGCCCACAAGTACCCGCGAACGGCCCGCATGGGTGAACTGCTCCGCGAAGTCATTGCCGAGGAACTGGAGCGCATTGGCGATGAACGGCTCGAACTCGTAGCGATCACCTCGATCGACGTCGATCCGGAGCTCAACCGGGCGTTCGTGTACTACGACGCCTACTACGGAGAGGCGGCCGATGTTGTAACCCAACAGGCGTTGTTCGACCATCGCGTCCGCCTGCAGGCGGCGATCGGTCGGCAGGTGCGGGCCCGCAAGACGCCGATTCTTGACTTTCGTCCCGACAACGTCATCCGCTCGGCCGAGCGAATCGAGCAGGTCCTGCGCGACAACCCGATTCCGGAGCGTCCCATTGATCCGAACGCCGAAGCGTCCGACGACGCCGAGGCCTGACCGTGGCCAAGCGGCGGCCGCCGAGCGTTCATGGCCTGTTGGTGATCGATAAACCGGCCGGAATGACGAGCCACGATGTGGTCGGGATGGTGCGGCGGCGCTTGGGGGAGCGGCGGGTCGGACATGCTGGAACGCTCGACCCCGATGCGACGGGAGTGCTGCTGGTGGGCGTCGGTTCGGTCACCCGGTTGATGAGGTTCATGACCGAGCAGCCGAAGCGGTACACCTGTGACGTTGTGTTCGGCGTCGAGACGTCGACTCTTGACGACAGCGGCGAGGTGACGGCGACGCACGACATGAGCGTGTCGCTCGACCATGCCAGACAGACGGCTGCTGACCACCTGACCGGTGAAATCATGCAGACTCCTCCGATGGTCAGCGCGATTCGCGTCGGTGGTCGGCGGCTGCACGAACTGGCCCGCGAAGGCATCGAAGTTGAACGTCAGCCCCGCCCCGTGACGATCCACGAGCTCGCCCTCGAGTCCACCGACGACCCCCTGGTGTTGCGGCTGACCGCGACGTGCTCGTCAGGGACGTATGTGCGCACGTTGGCCGCCGACCTCGGTCATCTGCTCGGCGGCGGAGCTCATCTCAAGAACCTTCGCCGCAATGCGATCGGCGTGTTCACCGAACAGGAGTCTCGGTCGATTGATGACGCCGAGTTGCAGCCTGCCACCGCAGCGGTGCGCTTCATGACCAGGGTGGACATCGATCCCGAAGCCGTGGACTCGGTGCGGCAGGGGCGTCCGATGCCCGTGTTTGCCGGTCCGGCTCCGTGGGCTCTGATCGACGCTGACGAGCAACTCCTCGCCGTCTACGAGCCGTTTCGAGACGGACTTGCGAAGCCGGCGGTCGTGCTGATCGGAGCATTCGACCAGTAGCGTGGCGGGTCGTGATCGTGATCAGCGACCTGTCGACGAGCCCTTGGCCGGATCAACGATCGGTGATCACTATCGGGGCATACGACGGTGTCCACCTCGGCCACCAGACCGTGATCTCCGCGGTGCGGCGCCTCGCCAGCGAACTCGACGCGGCATCGGTGGTGGTCACATTCAGCCGCCATCCTGCCTCGGTCGTTCGGCCTGAGTCGGCCCCGAAGCTCCTGACCGATGCGCCGCAGAAGCTTGAACTGTTGGCGGAGACCGGGGTCGATGCGACGGCGGTCGTTCACTTCGACCTGCAACGAGCATCCGAGGACGCAGAGGATTTCGTGCGTCGGGTTCTTGTGGATTGCCTTCGTACTCGCCTCGTTGTCGTCGGAGAGGACTTCCACTTTGGTCGCCACCGAGCCGGAAATGTTGCATTGTTGCGAAAGTTGGGTGTCCGTTGGGACTTTGACGTCCTCCCAATCTCTCTGGTTGGTGAGTCGGTCGAATCCGGTCCGGTCAGCTCGACAATGATCCGCCGAGCGGTGACGGCCGGCGACGTCGAGACGGCTGGTCGGCTCCTCGGGCGACCGTTCGAAGCCCGAGGCGTGGTCGTCACCGGCGACCAACGAGGTCGGCTCATCGGATTCCCAACGGCGAACGTCGAGGTGTCCGCTGAACTGTGCGTGCCTGCCGACGGGGTCTACGCCGCATGGTATGAGCGCCCCACCGGCGAGCGGTATCCGTGCGCAGTGAACATCGGTCGTCGCCCGACGTTCTACGAGCACGCTGAGGTCTCGCTGGTCGAAGCCCATCTCATCGACTTCGCTGGCGATCTATACGGCGAGACGGCCCGAGTGCAGTTTGTGCAACTACTTCGGCCCGAACGGCGCTTTGATGGCATCGACGCCCTTGCTCTCCAGCTCGGAACTGACATTGACGATGCACGAAAGGTCTTGACGCCGCCGCCCACGTAGCTGAAGTCTCGCTCTGAGCGTTCAAAGGGTCAAGCTTGGGTCAAACGACTTATGTCCTGGTGAGACGGCCTCGGTGTCCAATGACGATGTGTGGCGGAACCTAAAACAACGTATTCGGCGCGGAGCTGACCCCGATCGAGACCTCTCGGCGGAGCAGATCGATGGTGAACGCGGACCAGTCGACACCATCGGATGGAACTGGAACTCGACCGAACGAGACTCTGAGGAGCCGGCGTTCGAGAACGATGATCACTTGACCGGTACCTGTTCGACATCGGTTGCACCCGTTGGCTACCAAGCGGAAGTTCCTGGCTCAATTGAGCGATCGGTTGAATGGTCATCGGTCGAGGAGTCGGTGATTGAGCCAACACGCCCCGTTCGACGCCCCGCTCGCTCGGGTCAAACCATCGGCCGCGCCATGCGTCGGACCGCCAGCGACGAGGACTTGGAGCGGATGGCGCATGAGCTGCTGTTCGGTCCGAGCGATCGTCAAACAAGGCAACCATCCAGTTCCACCCTGGTTGCCGACGCGGTCGAGATTCTTGTGGACGGACGCCCGATCGATGTGGTCGAGGCGACAGTTCCCTTGAGCGAGGTCGCGGGGGTGGGCGCGACCGTTGCTGAGCGTTTGGCCCTGGCGGGATACGACAACGCCGCGACCCTTGCCATGATCGCCGACGACCGGGTCGACGACCTAGCGCACGAGATCGGAACGTTTCCGGGTCGTGTGCACCGATGGGTTGAGCACGCTCGGGAGCTGACGAACAACCGATCTCATCAAACCAACCGATCTCATCAAACGAATCTCACTCCCCCCGGCGATTGACCGCAGAAAGTAGTTCAACGACGACTCTTTGAGTCAAATGCATCATGGAGTTTGCAATGCGGATAGGCGTCAAATAGCGGGTGTGAGGCGGATGTCGAAGAACTCCTGGATTGGTCGCGTGAGCCGAGGGGAGTGGTCCGCCGGTGCGGGTGTTCTGAGTCTCACCGGGGCGGTTGGGAGCGCGATCTGGCAGCAAACGTCAATGCGGTGGCCGTTCTCGCCCGGCGCATGGTTCGTGGCCGTCACGGCTGTCGTGGCCGTCGCCCTGGTCGGATACTCGTACGTGTCAATGCGGTCGATTGACCGGCTGCCTGTTCCTGCCCAACGGGGCGTCGACGATGTTGGCTGGAGATGGTCCTCGTCGCCGACCTCAGCGGCCAACAGCCCGGCGGCCGCGAGGATTGGCTTTCGGGTCACCGTGATCGAGTCCATTGGAAGAAAGTCGCCCGTGGCGACGGCGATGACGCCGGCCAACACCGAGGGCGGCGCCCGGCGACCGCTGGCGAACGCTCCTCGCGCATCCGAACCGGACGCCTGGGTGCAGCATCTGTCGGTGGCGGGAAACACCGACTTCGATGTCGCCTTCGACGGCCAAATCGACGGCCAAATCGACAACGAGATCGACAACGAGATCGAGTCGATTGGCCCGGTCGATTTGGTCCAACCGACCGACGTTGATCTGGTCCACTCGGTCGCCTCAGCGTCGAAGGTTGCCAAGCGGAAGTCGCGAGATACGCCCATCGCCGTGGCACCCACCGGGATGAAGCGTCCGGCAGGTAACGAGCGTGCCGGCGGGCCGCCGGTGCAGCGTCGGGCCCGGCGCGAGGCGATGGCCTCAGATGCTGCGGCGGTTGCGAGGTCGCAGCGATCTACCAGCAGTGGCGACGGCCTCGATGATCTGGCGCAGCGTTTGCAGCAGGGGGTCTTGCCGCCTCGGCGTCGCACTGTTGATTCGGACGCGCGAGTCGATGCCGGGCCCCGCCGAATCGTGCGGGATACGCCGGGTCTCTTTGCTTGCCCAGAGGCGACTCGAGACTGAAGCTGGACTACCGCTCGCCGATGACGGCATCGACGCGCCCATAGCTGGTCGTGCGTTGTTCGAGACGACGACCGAGAGGGCCGACGAGGTCGCGGAAGCGGTCCTCGGTCATCATTTGCCCGTGGCTTGCCCCGGCGGCCCGGGAGATGTTCTCGTCCATCAGTGTGCCGCCGAGGTCATTGCAGCCCGACTTGAGCATCTGGACGGCTCCCTCGACCCCGATTTTCACCCATGACAGCTGAATGTTGTCGATGTGGCCGCGATATGCGATCCGAGCGATCGCATGCATCAGCAGGTTCTCGCGGAACGTCGGGCCGCGGCGCGAGCGCTTCTGCAGGTAAATGGGTGACGCCATGTGCACGAACGGCAGGCCGACGAACTCGGTGAAGCCGCCGGTCACCTTCTGAAGCTCGCGGGTACGCAGCATGTGTCGAGCCCACGACTCGGGATGCTCGATCGACCCGAACATGATCGTGACGTTCGAGTGCAGCCCGATGTCGTGGGCTGCTGCGTGGCAGTCGAGCCACTCGTCGGTGTTGATCTTGTCGGGACACAGAATTGCTCGCACCTCGTCGTCGAGGATCTCGGCCGCGGTGCCCGGTAGCGAGGCCAGGCCCGCATCCTTGAGTCGGCCCAGGTATGTATGCAGGTTCTCGCCGAGTCGTTTGGCCCCCTCGGTGACCTCGAGCGCGGTGAACCCGTGAACGTGCATGCCCGGAACGGCTTCCTTGACTGCCCGGCACACGTCGATGTAGTAATCGCCATCGAAGTCGGGGTGAATACCGCCCTGCAGGGTGACCTCGGTGGCCCCGAGCGCCCATGCCTCGCGGGCGCGGTCGGCGATGTCCTCCAAGGTCAACAGATATGGCGTACCCCGGAGGTTCAGCGACAACGGACCCTTGGAAAAACCGCAGAACTTGCACTTGAACGTGCAGACGTTGGTGTAGTTGATGTTTCGGTTATGGACCCAGGTGATCGACTCGCCAACGGCCTCGCGGCGAAGTTGGTCGGCGACTTCGCAGATCGCGTTGACCTCCGGGCCGCGGGCACGAAACAGGGCGACGATCTCGTCGAAGCCAACTTCTTCGCCGCGGGCGACCCCGACGAGCACCTCGGCGACCCGGCCACCGGAGCGAGCCGC
The DNA here is from genome assembly GCA_031398525.1 of Actinomycetes bacterium. Taxonomy (GTDB): domain Bacteria; phylum Actinomycetota; class Acidimicrobiia; order Acidimicrobiales; family Ilumatobacteraceae; genus JANMJD01. The sequence continues at coordinate 19,401 of JANNNL010000065.1, forward strand.
AGCGCGACCGGGAACGAGGATGGGAGGTGGCTGAGTGGCTCCGGAGTACCACTGCGTGGACTTGTGGCCGACGAGCACGACCTCGGCACCATCGAAGACGACGTCGGCGGCGGTGACCTTCTCGGGCCAGATTGCGCCGGGGTCATCGCGCCCCAGGCCCTCGGCGTCGCTGCGGTCCATTACCGGGAAGTGCAGCGCCTTGTCGAGCCACCGGGCCGGGTCGCGCACGAACTCCGGATAGATCGTCAGGCGTGGAGCCAGGACGAAGCCGCGGCTTTCAGTGACTTCGCGCAGCCGATCGAGCGCAGGCCACGGCCGTTCCGGATTGACATGATCGGCCGTGACCGGTGAGACGCCGCCCCAATCATCGATGCCGGCATCGAGCAGCGCGCCGAAATCGTCGGACAGGTTCGGCGGAGCCTGCAGATGGACGGTCGCGGGGAGGAGCAGCCGGGCCGCGGCAATCGACCACAAGAACTCCTCGGGCGGGCACGGGTCGGCGTGTTGCATGCCTGTACGGGGCTTGGGCAGGAAGTTCTGGACGATGACCTCCTGCACGTGACCGTGGCGGTTGTGACTGTCGGCGATTGCCCGCAGTGCTGAGACCCGATCGGAGCGGCTCTCACCGATGCCGACGAGAATGCCGCTGGTGAAGGGGATGCCCAGTTCACCCGCCGATTCCAAGGTGGCCAGGCGCCGCGCCGGTTCCTTGTCGGGCGCGCCGCGGTGGCAGGCCAGGTCGTCGCGCAGCGACTCGAGCATCATCCCCTGGCTGGGTGAAACCTGACGCAAGAGGGTCAACTCGTCGCGGTACAGCGCCCCGGCGTTGGCATGGGGCAAAAGGCCCGTCTCGGTCAGCACCAACTTGGCCATGTCGTGGAGGTAGTGCACCGTCGAGTCGTACCCGTGCTCGGTGAGCCACGACCGGGCGACCTCGTAACGCTCCTCGGGTCGCTCGCCGAGGGTGAACAACGCCTCGTGGCATCCCTGTTTGGCGCCTTGCCGAGCGATTCGCACAACGTCGTCGGCGGTGAGGTACGGGTGCTCCAGTCGAGCCGGTGGCTGGGCAAACGTGCAGTAACCACAGGAATCGCGACAGAGCATGGTCAGCGGGATGAACACCTTCGGACTGAACGTCACTCGCGTGTCATGGGCGTTGTCACGAACAGCCCGGGCCGCGGCCAACAGTTCGTCGAGGGGACCGTTGAGCAGATCGTCGAGGTCGTCGCCGATATCGATTCGGTCAAGCAGATTGCGCGGGCGCGTCATCGAAGAACCCTCCCCAGGGTCGTTACGTGGGACTGTGAATGCCAGCGCACATCGACTCGTCGGCCATGTAAGAGGGAGGCCGACGCCCGAGAGATCGTGCATTCGCAGCCTAGCGACGCACCCGTTCAATCGAGACTGTCGAACAGCGCGTAGACATTCGCTGCACCGAACCCGACCCGGTGGCCAGTCCGGGCGATGAACCCCAACTGCACGCCGCTTCCCGGATCTTGGACGGTGAAGAACTGTTCCAACCCGTTGGCGTCAACGACGACTTCGGTGAGCAGGGGTGCGTCGAGAGACGCCAGGGCCCGCCGGGCGTAGCCGGCGTTGAGTACCTCGATGGCGACATGCTGGACCCCTGAGCCGTGGCGGTCGAGGTAGCGGGCAACCGAGTCACCGGCGGCACGGGATACCAGCACCACGGTGACTCCGCCGGCCTCGACGACGCGGATGCCGGTGGTTTCGCCGTCGGCGAGGGGCTCATCGTGAAATCCCAGTCGACGGACGAACAGATCGCAGGCCGCATCGACATCCTCGACCGCGACGACGACGTGGTCGATGCGGGCCGCGACCGTGTCGAGCCCGGAGCGGTCCTCGGGCGGGGCAGCGGTCTTGTCGGGGGCGGAGTCGGATCGGCCCTGGGCGATCTCGATTCGGTGGGTCTCGGTGAGCAACACGCGGAACAGTTGCTCGGCGAAGTCGGGGTCGATGCCCGCCTCGATCGCGGCTTGGCGCCGAGTGGTGATCACCTCGCGAACCCGCGCTGGTTGGATCACCGGGGTGTCGGACCCCGCTTTGAGTTCCGCGACCTCCTCGCAAACCTGGAGGCGAGCGGCGACGATATCGAGCAGCTGTTGGTCGAGGTCGTCGATGCGGGCACGCAACGCCGGAAGCCCGACGAGGGGAGCCGTCATTCGGCCGGCTTCCTCGGCAAGTGGGGCAGCATCAGGCGCTCAAGGTGCTTGGCCATGATGTCGACCTCGATGTTGACCGGGGCACCCGCCCCCTTGTGACCCAACGTGGTGACCGCCGCAGTATGAGGAATCACGGCGACCTCGAAGGTGTCGTCGGTGAGATCGAAGGCGGTCAGGCTGATGCCATCGACGGTGATCGAGCCCTTCTCGACCACGTAGCGCATCAGCTCGGTGGGAATCCGAACCACGAACTCGGGGGCGGGATGGACAATGGTGCCGACGGTGTCGACATGCCCAAGGACTTGGTGCCCGCCGAGTCGATCGCTCATCCGCACCGGCCGCTCCAGATTGATGGGGTCGCCAGGGGAGAGCGCTCCGATGTTGGTGCGGGCCAGCGTCTCGTCGCTGACATCGGTCGACCACCAGCCGTCGCCCTGCTCGACCAGCGTCAAACAGCAGCCGTTGACGGCAATCGAATCGCCTTGCCGAGCGTCGGTCAGTACCGTGTGAGCGGCGAATACATAGCGCGGACCGTCGTTGCCCTCGAACCGTCCCAGCTCTTCGATGATGCCCGTGAACATGGGGCGACGATACCGATGTCTCAGCGAGTCATGGGAATTGGCCGTAGTTCGGCTATCGTATGAGCCGTCCGTTGCGGCCTTCTCGCGTCTGCGAGCGCTGTGACGTGGTGCCGAGTCGTGAAGTACGCGGTCGGCGACCTCCCCCAAGGAAGGCAGTTCACCTATGTCCCGTCAGGACACCATTGCGGAGCACCGGCTCCACGAGTCCGATACCGGTTCGCCTGAAGTGCAGATTGCGCTGCTCACGGCCCGGATCAATATGTTGACCGAGCACTTGAAGATCCACAAGAAGGATCATCACAGTCGCCGCGGTCTGCTGATGCTCGTCGGTCGTCGTCGTCGTTTGCTCGACTACACGAAGAACATCGACATCAAGCGCTACCGAGCGCTGATTGCGAAGCTCGGCCTGCGCCGCTAACTGACATTCGGGGTGAACGAGCGGCCGATTCGGCCGCTCGTTGCTCATCTCGACACAACTGAAACAAACCAACCACTGGAGCGGAAACTCAATAGTCGGTTGTCAGTCGCCAGTTCCGGGCAAGGGTCCGGGTCCGCCGACTGGGAACCGGCCCCGCTCCTTGTCAGCCGGCCAGGATGGTCGGCTCGAAAGGAAACCCACAATGGCTGAACCCATTCGTGTGTCGGGACCCGTATCGGGCACCGACAAGACCCTGTCATTCGAGACCGGGAAGTTCGCCCTGCAGTCGCAGGGTGCGGTCGTCGCCGGTATCGGGCGCACCCTCGTGTTGGCAACCGCCAACGCGGCCAAGGATGTGCGTGACGGCATAGATTTCTTCCCCCTCACCGTCGATGTCGAGGAGCGGGCCTACGCGGCCGGCAAGATCCCCGGCTCGTTCTTCCGCCGCGAAGGTCGGCCGACCGAGAACGCGATTCTTACCTGCCGTCTGACCGACCGCCCGCTGCGCCCGTCGTTCCCCGACGGCTTCCGCAACGAGACCCAGGTCGTGCTCACCATCCTGGGCGCCGACCAGCAGAACCCGCACGACATTCTGTCGATCAATGCCGCCTCGGCGTCGTTCATGATCTCGGGCATCCCATTCGATGGCCCGATCGGTGCCGTGCGCATCGCGTATAGCCAAGAAGGCACCTGGATTCCGCACCCCACCTTTGAAGAGGGTGGCAACTCGGTGTTCGAGTTGGTCGTCGCCGGGCGTCAGCTCGACAACGGCGACGTGGCAATCATGATGGTCGAGGCCGGGGGCACTGAGAAGAGCTTCCAGTACTACGCCGCCGGAGCCCCGAAGGTGAACGAGGACGTCCTCGCCAGTGGCCTTGAGGCCTGCAAGGTGTGGATCTCGGAGTCGATTGAACTGCAGAAGCAGCTCGTCGCCGCCCGCCTCGCCCAGGGCCCGATCACCCCGTTGAAGTACAACCCGGTGCTCGACTACGGCGCAGACGTGTTTGAGGCGGTTGCCAAGGTGGCCACGGCCGACCTGACCCCCGCGGTGACGATCTCGGCCAAGGCCGAGCGCAACGCCGCCACCGACGCCGTCACCCAGGCGGCGATTGCGTCGCTCTGCGGAACTGCTGATGCCCCGGGCGAGTTCGCCGGCCGTCAGAAGGAAGTCAAAGAGGCCGTTCGCAGCCTGACCAAGAAGCTGGTCCGCAAGCGCGTTGTCGAAGAGGGCATCCGCATTGACGGTCGTGCGCCCGCCGACCTGCGCCCGGTGTCGGCCGAGATTGGCGTCCTCGCCACGGCTCACGGTTCTGGCCTGTTCCAGCGCGGCGAGACCCAGGTGCTCAACGTCACGACCCTGGCCATGCCCCGCATGAACCAGTTGCTCGACACGCTGACGCCCGAGACGAACAAGCGCTACATGCACCACTACAACATGGCTCCGTGGGCCAACGGTGAAACCGGCCGCGTGGGTTCGCCCAAGCGTCGCGAGATCGGCCATGGCGCACTCGCCGAGCGGGCCCTGCTCCCGGTCGTTCCCGGCCAGGAGAAGTTCGCCTACACGCTGCGCCTCGTGTCGGAAGTGATGTCGTCGAACGGCTCGACGTCGATGGCCTCGGTCTGTGCGTCGTCGCTGTCGTTGATGGATGCCGGTGTGCCGATCGTCGCCCCGGTCGCCGGAATCGCCATGGGGCTCATATATGACCAGGGTAAATACACCACGCTCACCGACATCCTCGGTGCTGAAGACGCCTTCGGCGACATGGACTTCAAGGTCGCTGGCACCGCGGACGCAATCACTGCATTGCAGCTCGACACCAAGATCGACGGCATCCCCGCCGACGTCTTGATCGCTGCGCTGGCCCAGGCCCGTGACGCCCGCCTCGCCATCCTCGACGTGATGAACGCAGCGATCGCTGCGCCTCGCTCCGAAGTGCGCGAGACCGCCCCGAAGATCTCGAGCTTCAACATCCCGATCGACAAGATCGGCGAGGTGATCGGGCCGAAGGGCAAGGTCATCAACACCATTCAGCAAGAGACCGGCGCGGACGTCGCGGTCGACGACGACGGCGCCATCGGTACCGTCACCATCGGCTCGGTCGACGGCTGGCGGGTGGAAGACGCCAAGCGTCGGATCATGTTGATCCTCGATCCGCCCAAGGCGATCGTCGGCGAGATCTACACCGGTCGTGTCGTCAACGTCACCAAGTTCGGTGCGTTCGTCAACATCCTCCCGGGTCGTGACGGACTGGTGCACATCTCGAAGCTCGGCCGCGGCAAGCGCATCGACCGGGTCGAGGACGTGTGCGACCTGGGTGACGAGATCATCGTGCGCGTCGACGAGATCGATGACAAGGGCAAAGTCAGCCTGTCACCCGTCGGTCCCGACGGTGACGATGCTCCGGCCGCCGACTCGGGAGACCGGGTCGAATCTGAGCGTCCCGCCCGGGCCCCGCGTTCGTCGGCTCCGGCCGCCGATACCGGTGATGGCGTTGCGGTGTCGTTCGAGGACTCCTTCGAGGCCGAGGCCCGCGAGGTCTTCGGTGACCTGGGTCCGGCCGCTGAGTCGGCCCCCGGAGGCGGAGGCCGCCCGAGTGGCGATCGTGGTCGGCCCGGTGGGCGCGACGGTGGAGACCGCGGCGGCCGCCGTCGTCACCGCTGATCTTCACTCCATACTGTGACCGTGACTATTGACGCTCGGGGGCTGCGCCCCCGGACCCCATCGTCGTCCGGCGGGCTGGCACCCACTCGGCCGACCGGTCACTCGTGACCGCTGAAGACAACATTCAGGTCACGACACTGCCAAACGGTTTGCGTGTGGCCACCGAACGAGTCCCTGGGGCTCTGTCGGTGGCCACCGGCGTGTGGGTAGGTGTCGGGGCCCGCGACGAACCGGCGGAGCTGTCGGGAGTGTCCCACTTCCTGGAGCATCTGCTGTTCAAGGGCACCGATGCCCGTTCTGCTCAAGACATCGCTCGCTCGGTCGACCGAGTTGGTGGTGACATGAACGCGTTCACCACCAAAGAGACCACGGCGTACTACTGCCGGCTACCGGCCGACCGGATGACGCTCGGCCTCGAGATCCTC
>JANNNL010000719.1:0-4413 GCA_031398525.1 Actinomycetes bacterium
GCGTTCCTCGCGTTCCTCGCGTTCCTCGCGTTCCTCGCGTTCCTCGCGTTCCTCGCGTTCCTCGCGTTCCTCGCGTTCCTCGCGTTCCTCGCGTTCCTCGCGCTCCTCGACGCCCTCGCCAAGCTCCACCGAGATCGTCGGTCGGATCGTCGCGTATAGCGATGTCGTCAACCCGAACGATCCCGAGCAGTTCATCCACCTCACCCCCGATGAAGCATCAGCATCCGTTGCGTCTGATGTCGCCGCTTTGCCGGCAACGGTCGGTTCGCTCGGCGTGACGGTCTCGACGGGCCGGGTTGTCGACTTTCGGTCGAAGGAGTTCTTGCGCGCCGATCCGGAGGCCGAAACGGTGCCGCTGATCTACCCGACGCACCTCGTCGAGGCTGGGGTGTCGTGGCCGAAAGCGACGAAGAAGCCGAACGCGCTCGTCCGGTGCCTCGAGACCGAGAGTTTGCTGCTCCCCGCCGGTTGTAATGTTCTCGTAAAGCGGTTCAGCGCCCAAGAGGAACGCCGCCGGGTGGTTGCGTCGCTCGTGCGAGCCGGTGATCTGCCCGGCGATGCGTGGGCGTTCGAGAATCATCTGAACGTCATCCACAGCGCGAACCATGGGATCGATGAGCAACTCGCCATCGGGCTCACGGTCTGGCTCAACTCGACCCCCGTCGACATTGCGTTCCGCCAGTTCTCCGGTCACACCCAAGTGAACGCCACCGACCTGCGCATCATGCGCTACCCGTCGGACGCTGAACTCCGGGCGCTGGGCGAAGCGGCCGGCAACTCGGTCCTGTCGCAGGAGAAAATCGACACGCTCGTCGGTCAGCACGTAAGCGGCATCTCCGCAGCGTCAACCGATGAGTGACCGGATTCAGGAAGCACGCGAAGTCCTTCAACTTCTCGGGTTGCCGAAGGAACAAACGAACGAACGAGCCGCGCTCACCCTGCTCGGCCTTCTGACTCTCGACCCGGCAACGTCTTGGGCTGAAGCGACGAATCCGTTGATCGGAATCACGCCGTTGATGCAGTTCGCCGCCGACCGTTACCTCGAACAGCCGTACGCGCCGAACACCCGCGAGACATTCCGGTTCACACCCGGCGGCCACGTGCTGTACGTCGGCGACGCCAGCCACGGCGAGCCCGTCGACCACCGGGCGGTGCTGGTCGAACACGGGATCGTGAATCACGAACACGGCAAGATGCCCGACGCCATCGTCCTGCTCCCCGACCGGGGATGGCTCGTCCTCATCGAAGCCGTCACCACTCACGGCCCAATCGGGCCGCTCCGACGCGCCGACCTTGCTTAACTGTTCCTCTCCGACTCGCTCGGAATCGTCTACGTCACCGCGTTTCCAAGCATGGCAACGTTCCTGACCTACGGCCGCGACGTCGCCTGGGAAACCGAAGTCTGGATCGCCGACAACCCCAGCCACCTCATCCACTTCAACGGCGAACGCTTCCTCGGTCCCTACGGCTAACTTCGATGGACGCGCGTCACATCACGCCCAGTGGAGCCTGCCAGCGGTCGCTGGGCACGTTGGGACGCAGACAGGAGCATCACCGCCCCGGTTTACTCGCGTGTGTTTGACGACGCCCGAGAAGCGACTGGTTCAGCGCTTGATCATGCCCTCAGCGGAGCCGCTCGCTGATTTGCAATCTGTTCGCGCCAATCCGACGGGAATGTGGGGCCAAAAATTGGGCCCAAATCGGCGGTAGTCGCGCCGAACGTCTCGACCGGGAGGCGTCTCGGAAAATGCACCTGGGGTGGGCTTCGGCGAGGAGTGCCTTGAGTGCTTTCTCGGCTACCTGTTGGGCGTGGAAGCACGCGAGACGAGCGGGCAGTTGGCTATCTGCGAGCAGCAGGAATGCGCCGGCGAGGTCGTCGTTGGCGTAGCGCAGCCACTCGTCACCGTCAGTTGGCATACGCAGCGGCTCGGCGGTAGACGGACTTTCCCTCGCGTAACGGCCAGTAGAGAATCGAGCCGACGTTGTCACGGCGCGCCGCGATCTCGGCGGGGTCGGTGACGAGGATGTCGAATGGAGCGGCAACGGTGATTGCCCGTCGTGCCGCGGCCATGATCTTGCGCTTGTTGGACGGCTCGACACTATGGAGTACGACCAACAGGTCGATGTCGGAATCGGCCCCGTCCTCGCCGCGAGCGACGGAGCCGAAGAGGATGATTTCGACCGGATCGAGGGCAGCGGCGACCTGTGCAACCGCGAGCGGCACGATGTCCGCCGAGGTGCGCCCGTCCCAACGTCCGTCCACATCGAACGTGTGCTGCGCCGACATATCCGAATTCTTTGCGCACGCGGGGCGGCGAGCGGGTTGGATCGAGGAGTCCTGACCGACGAAATACTCGTGTGGTCCTGCGGATCGGTTGCCGCCCCGTCGTAGTCGACACGACCCTGAATCGCTCCGGCTCACCGGGTAAGTGGCGCTCCACCCCGGCGCACCGCAAGTTCGCGGAAAACTTGGGATTTCGATTACAAAAGCTTCGCGAAAAGCGCCGCTGAGCTGGAGCCCAGAGTGGGAATCGAACCCACGACCTGCTCATTACGAGTGAGCTGCTCTACCGACTGAGCCATCTGGGCGGCGAGGAGAGTGTAGCCAGTCGACCTCTCGGGAGCACGTCAGTATTCGGGTTCCTTGTGGAGAATGTCATCACAGAGTCGGAAGTCGGCTCGGAAGGGTGATCGCGCAGCCGGTGGCACGACGCACCTGGGCGATCATTGCCATCGCGGAGACCTCGAACGGATGGTGCGGCCCGACGATGGCGCCGGGATTGAGTCGACCGTCGACGACCGCGGCGAGACAGCGGCCGTACTGGGTCATCTCCCACCACGTGACGGCGGTGACGTCGACGGCGTTGCGGGCCCGGTATCGGCTGATGAAGCTCTCGGCCAGCCAGTTGGTCAACCGGCCGACCGGCCGGCGAAGCACTGCGGGGACGCCGATTGGCGCGCACCGCAACAGCCCGGCGGTCATCCCGACGTCGAAGGCCGGCGAACCGATTGCCGCCGTGGTCCAGTCGAGCACGGTCACCTGGTCGCCGTCGACGAGCAGGTTGAGGGGATGTAGGTCGCCGTGGCAGATGGAGTTCCCTGACGCGGGTCGGCGGGTGCGGAGCCAGGTCTCCAGCGAACCGAAGCCCGACTCGGGTCCGGCCACTATGTCGGTGGCGGCGATCATGTCGAGGAATCGGTCGGCGGGGTCGACCAGCGGCACGTCTGCTGAGTCCAGCGCCGCTCGAAGTCCGGCGGCGTCGAGGCGGTGGAGATCGGCGGCGGCCGCGGCCAGCAGCGATGGCAGCCGGCGCAAGGTAGTGGGGAGCCGCCGCAGCGACGGTCCGAGTTTGAGGCTGCTCAAGGGTGGAGTCCCGCGGGCGTGCCGCATGATCATGAAGGTGCCGCCGAGTTCATCGGCGTGGCCGCTGGCGACAACGGCGGGGGTCGCGAACCCCTGCTCGGCGAGCCAGCGTTGGGCGGCTGACTCCCGGCGACCGGCGGTTGGGTCGGGCATCACCCGCAGCACCAAGCGGCCATCGAAGCCCGGGGGAGCGCTAGCGAGTTCGAAGCTGTACAGCGTCGCCCAGAATCCCCCCGACAGTCGGGATGGAGCGGTGAGGTAGTGCTCAACCGTGGTTCCGCTGTGGTCGGAGATGGTTCGCAGGAGTGCCCGGTCGATCACGCCCCACATCCTCCTACTTGACAACTAACTTGTCAATATGACAATGATAGTGTCATATGGAAGGTCTCGTTCGGCTGTTCGACGAAGTTCGACTGCTGGAGCACCGGTTGGTGCAGGTCATCGAGCAGCTCCACGGCACCGAACACATCTCGGTTGCCGGGAGAGGGGTGCTCGAGTTCCTGCTCAACAACGGTGCCACCTCGGTTCCTGACATCGCTCGGGCCCGCTATGTCAGCCGTCAGCACATCCAGACGATTGCCGACGCGTTGGTGGTTGGCGGATTGATCGTCGCCACACCGAACCCGGCCCATCGGCGATCGTCGTTGTTCGGACTGACCGAGCTGGGTCACGCCGCGATCACCGCGATGCATCAGCGTGAACGCGACCTGATGCAGGCGCGGTCGCGTTCCACCGGACTCACCGCCGCAGACCTTGAGCACGCCACCGTGGTATTGGCCGCAGTGCGCAACGCCTTGACCGAGCCGCCTCTGCCTCCTGTGGCTCCTCGGCTGACGAGCAGCACAGGAAACATTCCGCCCGCCGCACGGCCCGGTGCGCATTATCGTCGGCCGGGTACTGTCGTCGACAGCAACGACGCATGATGGGGGAATTCGATGGCTGAAATACACGGATTTTGCGACGACCGATTCGCGGCGATGTCCGAGATCCTCTCGGCAAACGTCGACTCGGGGGCCGACCTCGGAGCCTCGGTGGCGGTGACGATCGAG
>JANNNL010000755.1:0-1849 GCA_031398525.1 Actinomycetes bacterium
GGTATGTCATCAGCATCGGCAACAACGGCAACTCCGAAACGGCGACGATGCCGCTGGTCGACCCGACAGTGATCGATCTCCTCGACCCGGCGGTCGACTACATCGAGGGGGAGAGCTGGTGGAGGATCGGCTCGGTCAAAAATGCGGCGAGCCTTATTGGCCCCAACTGTTCCACCCCGGCCTTCGAGCGGATTCCGAATTGGGCCGGTACCGGGCGAACGATGCTGCGCTGGCGCTTTACCGGCTGCACCTTCCCGGCCGCCAATCACGGCAGTAATCCGACTATCCGACTACACGTCGTGGTGCGTACGAAGCCCGGACTGCTCCCCGGCACGACCGTACTCAACCGCGCTGATCTGCTCGGCGGGGCAGGAACGTCGCAGCCGATGATCTGCGACTTCGGGACCACGGTAGACACTGCCGACCTCGACGGCGATGGTGACACCACCGAGTCGATCTGTTCGGTCAACAACGGAGATACGTGGGTGGTGCCAAAGCTGGCGACCGTCGATGCCACAAAGTGGGTCAATGGCCCGGGCGACCCCGCCGGACACTTCAGTCGGTTCCCCGGCATCGGCCGGACGCTTGCTACCGAGAGCGGTGCCGCCACGTACCGACTGTTCATCGACATGCGAGGAAACAGCACCGCCGGCCGCATCCAACTCATCGACATCCTCCCACACCTCGGCGACACCGCCACGATGAGCGACCTCACCCCGCGCCGATCGGCGTGGTCGATGGTCCTCACCGCTCCGGTCGAGGTGGCATACGTCTCCCGATCGGCCGCCGACCCGACGCGCAGCCCGCAGGACCAGAACGAAGCGCTGTGGACCGCGCTCACGTCGGGGGTGACGTTCCGTTACTCGTCGTCGACGAATCCGTGCCGGCTGACCGCGCCGCTGCTCGGCCAACTGCACATCGACGGTGCTGCCTACCCCAAGGGGTGCACGCCGACCCCGTGGGATCTGACCCAGCCTGAGGGCGCCCGAGCGTTCGCCATGGACGCCGTGGTGAACCTCGATCCGTTCGCCCCCAACAATGGCCACGGAGACATGCTCCGTCTTACGGTGCGGGTCAAGAGTCTCGATGTGGTCGTCGCCCCCGAGACAGTGGGTCAGGTGGCGTGGAACTCGTTTGCCTACACGGTGTCCGACGTCGATAGGTACGAGTTCCTCTCGGCCGAACCGATCAAGGTCGGGGTGCAGATGCTCGCCGAAGTACCCCCGACCCCGACGCCGACGCCAATCGCCGTTGGTGACTATGTCTGGTGGGATGACGACCGCGACGGCGTGCAGGACCCCGGCGAACAACTGATCGCCGGGGTGGCGGTCACTCTGCTGACGGTGTCCGGCAGCCCGGCGACCGACATCACCGGTGCGACGGTCCCGGCGGTTACAACCGATGCTGCCGGCCACTATGTCTTCGACAACCTGGCCCGCGGCAGCTACCGCATCCGCTTCACGGCCCCGGCCGGTGCCGAGGCGACCGTCGCCTCGGCGGGCACGGCTCGGCTGGCCGACTCCAATCCCGACGCCAGCGGGTTGACGCCGGTATTCGTGCTTGACGGCCAAAGTCCCGAGACCCGTCCGCCCGCCGCCGGCGACGGGGTGACGATGGCCGACGCCATCGACCCGTCCATCGACGCCGGGTTCTGGTTGCCGTTGGCCATCGGCAACGAAGTGTGGATCGACGACAACCGAGATGGGGTGCACGGCCTCGGGGAACCGCCGTCGCCGTCGATGTCCGTCGAACTGTTCAAAGCCGATGGATCCCCGGCGATCGACGCTCGCGGCGTGCCGGTGGCAGCCACCGTCACCAACCAGGCCGGCTGGTACATCTTCGACAGTCT
>JANNNL010000053.1:0-5780 GCA_031398525.1 Actinomycetes bacterium
GCGTGCTGCCAGCCGAGGGCGACGACCAACTGATCGGTGGTCGCGTCGACCTCGAACTGACGGCCCTTGCCGTCGGTGCGGTGGATGACATCGTCGATCGTCAGGCCGCGACCCTGGATGGCGAAGTCCTGCACGTCGCCGGTGACAACTACCCGGCCGGTCTGGCCCTTGTTCGTCGAGTCGCCGTGCACCCGAACGCGGGTGCCGTTGATCTCGACGCCGTCGAGCGACGGGACGAATTCCGTGGTCAGGTACTCGCCGTTGATCCGGATGCGGGCGACACCCTGAACGAGGCCATAGCGGAATTCCACCTGGCAGCCGGGTTTGAAATCGAAGTTCAACTCGCCGTCGACCAGCGTCGCTTCGATACCGGTTCCGCCTGCGGCACCGCCGGTGCTGTAGTGGCTTTCGCCCAACGCCTTGACCCCGACGCCGTTGTCGAGGTAGCCGTCTTCGACGACGACCGAACCCGGAAGCCGACTTTCGAAGCCCACCCGGGCGTCTTCCGTGCGGCAGCCCTCGTCGCCGATGTCGACGAAGGTGGCGAGCCGTTCGCGGTCTGCAAGGCGAGACTGCTTGGCGTCGTACAGTCGGGAGAGGTTGTTCTCCCACCCGAGTGACGCGGTCGCGCCCGGCGTTCCGCCGGCCCCTCCACCCGCCGATGTGGCACCGGCCGATGACGATGACGTGTTCACCGGCACCGACCCGGCAGTCGGGGCGTAGTCGTAACTACCACCGGGAACCGAGGCGGCGATCTGCTGCATCAGGCCTTCATTCGCCTCGGGCCCGAGGGCGATGGCGTGGATCGGGCAGCCGTTGTCGATCACCTGCGACTTCACGTCGGCCCAGTACTGCGGCTCGTTTTCGTAGCCGTCCGAGAGGAGCACAAACCCGCAAACATGCTTCGGGTCCCGATTCGCGTCGTGGGCCTGGGCGGCGGCCAACATGCCGTCGCCGATCGAGGTCCACGCCCCGGGCGTCGCACCGCTGATGGCGGTCTCCATCGCCGTCCGCTGGGCGGCGTCGACCGGCTTCAGTGGGGTGTTCAGCGTCGCGTTCGAATCGAACGAGACGTATCCGCCCTGGTCACTGGCCGAGAGTTCCTCGGTGAACAACGTCGCGGCCTTGCGCGCTGCGTCGATCTTGCTGGCGTCGGCCATCGAGCCCGAGCGGTCGAGCACGATCACCTCGTCCTGAGCCCGTTCGAGGTAGACCACCGATTGCGGTTGGGTCGCGGTTTGGGTGCCGAGGGCGACGCGCAGGTCATAGAACGTTCCGTTCTGGGCACCGGCCGCGGCACTCGGGGCCTGCACCAGGAGCCAGTAGCGGTCCTGCACATACGAGCCTTGCACGACCGTGGCGTTGATCGCCGCGCCGCCGCCGAGCGGACCGAACGAGGCGGTGAACGCATCCTTGGTCAAGCCAGCGATCGGCTCACCATTGGGGCCGGTCACCTTGACCTGCACGATGAATCGGCGCGGCTTGGCCGGGGTGCCGACCATCTCGAAGGCGGCGGTCGTCGGGCGTTCGATGGAGATCGACGGGGTGACGCAGCCGTAGCCGACCTTCACCGAGGCGGTGTCGCTGAGACCCGAGACGGCCCCGGTGAGGCTGGTCAGCCCGGCCGTGGCAACGGTGCGAGTCCACACGCCCGAGGTGATCGCCGACCAGCGGTCGCGGAGTCCGGCGGCCGTCGCGGTCATCACCGACATACCGAAGTTCTTGCCCTGACCGTCGAATCGGTACGTCGTATAGGCGCACTGCGAGGCGACCGGCATCTCGAAGAACTGCACCGAGCGAGCATTGACCATCGGCGTCGACACGTTGGCGTTGAACGCCGGGCCGCCCGAGATGACCGTGTTGCCGGTCATGGCGTTGCCCGAGTTGCGGATCTCGTTGTCGAGGTAGGTCAGCCGCGGGTCGACCGGCGAGCGCTTGTAGGCCCACAGCGACAACGAATAGTCGAGCCAGTCCTTGTCGAGATTGCCGCCGCGGCCGGTCACGAAGTCGCGGACCGCCTTGATCTGGTCGGTGCTTGCACCGAGCTTGGAATAGAAGTCGCGGATCGCATCCCAGCCGATCACCGGGGCGGCGTCACCGCTACCGCGGTATTGGTCGAACAGCCATGTCCACCACAGGAAGCTGCGGTAACTCGTCGTCTCCGTCGAACCGGTGCGGTCGGTGGCGGTACTCATCAGCCCGTTGAGTTCGGGAATGAAGAAATGCCCGGTGTCAGCATCGAGCGTTGCGTCGACGCGGTCCTCGATGGCGCGGGCGATGCCCTCGCCGTACCACGCACCCCAACCGCCCGACGTGTCGTCGTAGACGTCTTGGATGAGGTGCATCGTCTCGTGGTACGCGAGCAGCCGCTTCCACAAGACGTCGTTGGAGTCGACGCTGTCGTCGTCCCAGTAGAGCGACATCGGGGTGATCACGCCACCGGTGCGGGGATCCTCACCGATGTATACGGTGAGCGTGGTCTGACCGGCGGGCGGGAACCCGATGCCGCGGTCGATGTAGAAGCTCCAGGCGTTGGCCGTCTCATTGGCGACAGCGACGGCAGTGACGTTGTCGCCGTTGGCATCGTCAACGTTCGAGATGGCGTGCTCGCAGCGAGCTGCGCCTTCGGCTGTGGTGCAGCGGTTCTGGTTGGCGGTGGTGTTCTGCTCGGTGTACCAAACCTGAATGGTGTACGTCGTGCCGCTCTTGACGAACGTCTGGCGGTGACATTGGTCGAAGTCGACCACCTTCCCACGCAAGGTCGCCGAGGTCGACCCGGTGCAACTGGCGGCCTGAGCCGCGGATGGATCGTGGGTGACTACCAAGCCGCCGAGGCTGAGCAGCCCGACGACCGGAAGGGCGACTGAACGCCGTAAACGTGACATGACTTGCTCCCTTATGAGCCCACGGGGGAACGGGCTCGAAGCACTGGATCACTGCCTTGACCAGGAAATACGCATCCGCCGCGCATACATGGTTTATGTCACAGCCCATTCGGCGGCTATCACGGGTCGGAACTATGTAACACCAATCATGAGGGGGCTTGCGCCTCCTCGTCCGATGGTGTGAAGTTTGGGGTGGGTCCGGGTTCGTCGGTAGGGGTTGGTGCTGTGAGCCCAGGTAACACTATGACGAGTGGGGCTGATAGGTGTCCGCGATTGTTGCCGTAGAGCACGAGATACACCCTCTTCAATTTCGCTCGTGCCGGGCCCGTCCCGAACACGATTGGAGGTAGGAGATGGATGTGATCGTCGTGCGCCGTTGCCGACGTGGTCTGCCAACACCGGTCAACCTCGGTTCTAGAGCACCGCGGTAATCGGTGAGGCGAGCATCTTGGACTTCGACGGGGGGACGTCGCGGCCGGCCAACGGGGCCATCTTGACGTCGGCGGGAACCCATTCGTCGGCGATCTGGAGGAGCAGATCGTTGGTCCACAGGGTGATCAACGAGACGGTGCCGTGGCGGCCGCCGGTGACCGAGGCGCGCACGCCCTTGCCGGCTCGGCCCTGCACTGGGAAGTCGGAGCAGGCGACGCGCTTGACCGCGCCGGAGGTGTGGGAGATCAGCACCATGTTGGCGTCGGGGGCGGCAACGGCGCCGGCGACGTGGTCTCCGGGTGCAAGTTTGATCGCCCGTACTCCACCCGCGGTGCGGCCCATCGCTCGCACGTCGGTGGGCACGAACCGGATGCCTTGACCGGCGGCGGTCACGACCAAGAGCGGCGTCGGAGCTTCCTCGGATGACTCCAACGGGGCGGCGAACACCGCCACCATGCGTTCGCGGGGTTCGAGTTTGATGATCGAGATGCCGCCCTTGCGGTCGCCGCCGGCCAGGTCGTCAATGCGTTTCACCGAGCCGTCGGAGGTCACCAGCATCAGAGCGGTCGGGAAGTCGGACTCGGACCACCAGGAGAGAATCGGGTCGTCCTTCTCCAAGCCTTGGAACACGTTGACCGTTGCCGTGGGCTTGTCGGCGGGCATCGAGCCGACCATTGCCCGGAAGAGTTTGCCGCCAGCGGTCACCGCCACCATGCTCGAACCGGTCGACGTCTCGAACGAGCGGATCGGCAACGCCGTGGTCTTGGGGGCCTTGCCGCGGTTGCCGTTGCGGGCCGACACGACGGTGCCATCACCGAAGAGGGTGACGGTCGCCGGCTCGTCCAACACGAACGCTGCCTTCGACGCGGGGACCAGAATCTCGTTGGCGATGATCGTGCGGCGGACGTCGCCTTCGAACAGCTTGCCGACTTCCTCCAACTCGGTGCCGACCTGGCGGCGGAGTTTGGTCGGCGAGTTGACCAGGGTGTCGAGCCGGGCCCGTTCGGCGCGCAAGTTCTTCGACTCGGTTTCGAACTCGATGCGGGCGTCTTCGGTGAGTTGGCCGAGCATCAAGTCGAGCACCGCGTTGGCCTGATCTTCGTCGAGTCCGAAGCGTGCCATCAGGGCCGGGCGAGCAACGGCGCGCGACTTCGACGTGCGCACGATGCGGATCGTCTCGTCGATGTCGAGCAGGGCCAGCATGTAGCCGTCGAGCTTGTGCAAACGCACGTCAATCAAGCTCATCCGCCGCAGCGAGCGCTCGCGGATCACGTCGATGCGATGGGTGATCCAGGCGTCGAGGCAGGTCAGCAGGTTGAACAGCTTCGGGCGGCCCATCGGATCGAGGAAGTGCATCTGTACCGGGTTCGACACCTGCAGATTGGTGTTCGCCAACACCGCCGGCATCACCGCGTCGGGGTCGATTCCCGACGCCACGCGGATGACGATGCGGGTCTTGCCGTCGGCGGACTCGTTGTTGAACGCGGCGACGCCGAGGATCGTGCCGCCGTCGACCCCGTCGGCGAGCTTCTCCATGAACGCGTCAGCCGAACCGGTCTTGCCCGACGTGTACGGCAGCGAGGTGACCACGATCGTTCGGGCGTTGCGGGCGCCCTCCTCCACGTGCCAGCAGCCGCGCACCGCCACCCGACCGAGGCCGGTGCGATACAGCTCGGGCAACTCCGAGCCGTTGACGATCACCGCTTCCTGCGGATAGTCGGGGCCCGGCAAGAACGAGAGCAGCTCGTCGATGGTGGCTCGCGGGTTGGCGATCAGGTGCTGGGCGGCGGCGATCACTTCCAGCGGGTTGTGGGTCGGCAACGCCGAGGTCAACCCGACGGCGATGCCTTGCGAACCGTTGACCAACAGGTTGGGGAACCCGGCGGGGAGCACCGCGGGCAAGGTGAATTCACCGTCGTAGTTGTCGACGAACGGCACCGCGCCGGAGTTGACGTCGACGAGCAATGCCTCGGCGTTCGGGTGGAGGCGCGACTCCGTGTAGCGCTCAGCGGCGGGACCGAAGTCGGGCGAGCCGTAGTTGCCATGGAAGTCGATCAGCGGGCAGCGCATCGAGAACGGCTGCGCCATACGGGCCAGCGCGTCGTAGATCGAGGCGTTGCCGTGCGGATGGAAGCGGGCCATCGTGTCGCCGGTAGTACGGGCCGACTTCACATGCGGGCGGGTCGAGCGGAAGCCGAGGTCTTCCATGTCCCAGATGATCCGGCGATGAACCGGCTTCATGCCGTCGCGCACATCGGGCAACGCCCGGCTGCGCTGCACGGCCATCGCGTAGTCGAAGAAATCAGACTCGAGCGTGTCGAGCACGTCGATCTGCTCGATCGTGTCGTCGTCGGGGATCTCCAGCGAGAGCTGCGGACCACCGGAGGGAGGTTTCCTCGGGCGAGCCATCAGATGTCACCCACTTCGATCTCAAGCGAGTCGCCCGAGCGGGTGAGAATCCAG
>JANNNL010000054.1:0-3065 GCA_031398525.1 Actinomycetes bacterium
CGCCACGTTGATTGATCGGGTGTTCGAGCCGAGCTATCAGCCGCTGACGCTGATCCTCAGCCCGCTTGTCCCGCTCGGGATTGGCATCGCCCTCGCCCGGTTCCGCTGGCCATTGCGGGTGGCCATTCAGGCGGTGGTCGGGGTCGGCGTGGTGGCCTTCGTGATCTCCCGCAACAACGGGAAGCTTCCGGCCGATCTGCTCAATGGGGTGGTGAAGGGGGCATCGGCCGTCTTCGGCACCCGCTGGCCGGTACCGGCCTATCCCCGGGCGGTCGCCCTGCTCGCGCTCGTCGTGGTCACCGCCGCGATCGTGGTTGTCGAGATGGCGGTCAGCGGGAAGTTCGCCGCGGGGATGCTGCTCGCTCCGGCGGCGTTGTTGGCTTTCGTCGCCCTGTCGGCGTCGAAGGCCGGTATGCCGTCGCCCCGCTTCTTGGTGTTGTTCACCCTCGGCAATTTGGCCATCCTGCGACTGTCGTCGTTAACTCGCAGCGACCTGCCACATCACGCCAAGGGCTCGGCCCAGCAGGCCGAACGCCGATCGGTCTTGACGATGGCGATTCTCGGAGTGACTGCCGTCAGCGTGGGCATCGTGCCGGCGATGTTGTCGGGGACGTTGTCGAACAACGGCAGGTTCGATCCGCGTCGGGGTATCCGTGACAGTGAAAGCACCGAGGATGAGATCAGCCCGTTGGCCCGAGTCGACGTGTGGCGCGATATCAACCCGCCGCTCGAAATGTTTCGCACCACCGAGTTGACTGGTCAGCGGTGGCGGGTGGCCGGGCTCAGCCGCTATGACGGCCGTAGCTGGATGCCGCCCAGCAATTTTCAGTTGGCGGGTACCCGTATCCAAGAGCCCGATCCGAATGGCCAAGAGCCCGAGACCGTCACGGTTACATGGGGAAACCTCGATGTTCGGTGGTTGCCGGCCCTCGATCACACCCGCACGCTGTCGGTCGACCGGCGGGTCAAGGTCGACCCCGGTCTCGGCGGCTTCCTCGTCGCCGACGTTCTAGCCCCGCAGGACACCTATGTGCTGTCGGTTCAGCGAGTGACCGACGATCTCTCGCAGCTGAAGGGCACCTTTGCCCAGGTCAGCGACGACAAGGTCTTCGTCGATGGATTCGAGATACCTCCCCCCCTGGTCGAACTCGCCAAGGGCGTCGTCGCCGGTGCCGAGACCGATATCGAACGGGCGAATGCGCTGCGGGACTTCTTGAAGAAGGACTATCAGCTCGACACCAAGGTTCCATCCGGGCACTCCCTCGGCGTGTTGAAGATTTTCCTTGAGAACACCAAGCGCGGTCGCAGCGAACAGTTCGTCGCCTCGTACGCCTTGCTCGCCGCGGCGATCGGGCTCCCCGTGCGCATCGCCGTGGGCTTCGAGGCCAAGCTCACCCCGGACGGCACCGCCACCGCGGCGATGTCGGCCGACGCGACGGCCTGGCCCGAGATCGACTTTGTCGGCACCGGCTGGGTCCCCGTCGATGTTGTTCCCCAAGAGAAGCAAGACACCGCCGGCGAGGGTCAACAACCGGTCAACCAGGCGCCTGTCGACGACGGACGTCCGCCGCCGACTACGGCGTCCCCGCCACCAACCAGTGCCGTGGAGCAACCTCCGATCAGCGTGGCCTCAGGGGCGGAGGGAACGATTCCGAACGCAGCCAAGAAGGCCATTGCCGGATTCGGTTTCCTGCTTCTGGCAATCCTCGCCTACGTCCTGGTGATCCTTCGGTTGAAGTCGGGCCGACGTCGCAAACGCCTGCAGATCGACGATCCGGAACGGCGGGCGACCGGAGCGTTCCGCACCAGCGTCGACACCTTGATCGATCTCGGCGGACGGGCTCCGGTCACAAAAACTGACCGTGAACTGGTATCAATCGGGGCCAGGGTGCTCCCACGGCAGCCCGAGGCGCTCGGCGAGCTCGCAGATATTTCCACCCAGGCGGTGTACGACGGCGAGGAGCCCGACGACCGACTGAGCTCGGCCGCATGGGAGAAGCACGACGCGTTCGAGGCTCAAGCTCAGGCTGATGCCGGTCGCTGGCGCTGGTTCAAGGCCCGGATGTCGTTGCGCTCTTTGCGTCGAGGCCTCCCCGACTAGCGGTCGCTGGCGTTGATTGGCTCGCTGCGCACCGTGACCGTTGGCACGTGTGACCCTCCGGGCTTGGTGAATGAGCAGGACTTCCTCTAGATTGAGATTTCATTCACAAGCTCCTGATGCGCTGTGCATCGGCCGGGCCACGAATTCTCTGACAGGACCGAGTTTCTTGAAGCTGTACCCCGCCAATCGAACCGCTCATCTGGCTGGCAACCGCCAGTCGAGCGATGCGTTGGCCAAGGGCGCAGAACATGCCGGGGTCATCCTGTTCTTCTTCGGTCTCGGCTGGCTGGTCGATCGCTGGCTGGGCACCAAGCCGGTCTTTATGATCGTGTTGATGGTGCTGGGCATCGTCGGTCAATTCGCCCGCCTCTGGTATGCCTACGATGCGGACATGAAGTCCCACGAACAGCGGTTGGCATCACGTCGGGATCCGGCGTCATGAACTCGCCCATCGTTACCCGCCTCGACGGTCCCGCCCCTGAGAGCGAGATTTCACGCGACATCGCCAAGCGTGGTCTCTACGTCGCCCCCGTACTTGTGGGGCTCTGCGCCGCTTTGTGGGGCGCCGACGGAGCTCTCTCGGCCCTCTATGGCATGGCGATCATCATCGTCAACTTCCTGTTGTCGGCTGCACTCATGTCGTACACCGCCAAGATCTCGCTGGGAATGATGATGGGAGCGGTGCTCTTCGGCTACCTTCTTCGTCTCGGCCTGATCCTTCTGGCCGTGCTGTTGGTCAAAGATGCTGGCTGGATTTCACAACCGGCCCTCGGATTGACCATCATCGTGACGCACCTCGGTTTGCTCCTCTGGGAGCTCCGCTATGTGTCCGCATCTCTGGCCTTCCCAGGCCTGAAACCTCCCACCCCCCCCCCCACGAGCCCGACGAGCTGAGGTCTATAACCGTGTTAGCCCGAGAGTTTCCCCCGATAAAAGAGATATTTCGGTGGCGCGACGGATTCAC
>JANNNL010000089.1:0-1699 GCA_031398525.1 Actinomycetes bacterium
GCAGGTGAGCGTCAGCGTGTTCGTGGCCGCCGCCCGCGTCGTCATGACGACGGCGGGAGCGTTCACTGAGATCGGTACAGTCAAAATCTCGGCCGAGCCGACGGGTTGGCCGGCCAACTGCTCGGGGGTGAACGGCGGCGCCGAAATCACGAAGTCGCTATCGCCCCGAAGAAACTTGTCTCGGCCGTCGAGCGTCCCAACCGCGAAGTACTGCACATCCGTAGGAGCAGACGCCGCGGCCATCTCGTCCTGCCAGATCGTCAGTTCACCCATGATCGACGACGTCCCCGAGCCGATCAAGCTCACGGGTCCACCCAGGTCCTGGGCCCACACCAATTCGGTCGTCCACATCGTGGCGAGTCCGACCGAAGCCATGCCGGCCGCGATCCGTAGGGAGCGACGTCGGCGCGTCATGCGATCGCTCGCTTGCGGCCCTTGAGAAGGAGCAGCCCAAGCCCGCTGACGCCAGCCCCTTGCAACATGACCCACGCCACCTCACTGCCGCGCGGCGTACCCTCGCCAGCCTTGACCGAGGGGCCGACGGCCGGCACCGTGACCGTCGTCGAGGCCGGAATACGAATCACGGGAACATTCGCCGGAATCCCAGCCTCAACGGCGGCCGCGGGGAACACAACCGAACCACCATCGACCGCTACGCCGCTGGCGATGGTCGTGTCGGCCGGCAGGCCAGTCGCCAGATCCATACCAGACGGAACAACACCTGGAACAGCAGGACTGCCTGGCACAGTCGCCACCGGCGGCGCTCCCGCGGCAGACGTTGCGCCCGGGGCCGGGATTGCGGCCACCGTCGCAGGCGCCGCGGTCTGCGGGATGGTCGTCGCCTGGGTCGGTGGTGGGCCGCTGTCGGTCACTGCGCAGTTCTCCCACGCCGGAGCGCCCGGGATCTGCGCGATCGAGGCGCGGGCGATGTCGACCAACGGCTGTGAGAGCCGCGCATACCCCAACTGTTTGGTCAGCTCAATGCGCTGGCCCTTGGTCACCGCGTAGCAGAGGAACCGCGCCAGGGTCTCGCCCTTCGCCACGTCGAATCCGGTCGTCTGGGCGATCACGTAGCTGTACGTGGACGGGAAGTAGGCACCGGCGTCGTTGGCCGTGAAGTTCAGCCTGAAGGTGCCCGGCCGGCCTTCGGCATCGGTCGTGGCCACGGCGTACGCCAGAGCCGACGACACCGCCTCTTCCGTTGGCTGGGTGAACTCCCCTGCCGCGTTTTGTACCGACGCATTCGGGAAACCGCGAAGCTTCGCAAATCCCGCCTCGTTGTACGTGATGGCATTCTGACCACTGGACTCATCGGCCACGGCGGCCGCTACGCCGTCGGCGGCGAGGGCAGAGCCCACTTTGCCCCAGTCGACCGGCCAGTTCGAGATCGGCTGGCCGCTGCGAAACTCCTCGGTGACACTCGGGTCGGTCGACTTCAGCGTGATGAATGCTTGCCACACGTCAGGAGCGACGACACTGCAGAACTCCGAGAGCACATAGCTCGTCCCCGAACCATCGGCGCGCACGATCGGCCGAACGAACTCGTCGGGCAAGCCGACTCCCGGGTTCGCCGCGGTCACCTCGGCGTCGTTCCACTTCATATCGGGTTCGGTGAACATCCGGCAGGCCGAACGACGGCTGAGCCTGAGATCGGTAATCCGGTTGCCCGAGGTATCGCGCAGGTTGAACATGAATCCAA
>JANNNL010000109.1:0-19253 GCA_031398525.1 Actinomycetes bacterium
TGGGCTCCGACGCCATGGGGCGATGGTTCGATGTGTTCAGCATGCCCGTCGAGCCGAAGGGTCACTTTGCGATCATCTTCACCGACCAGACCGCCCGGAGAGCGGCCGCGGTGGAACTGGAAACTCGCCGAGTACGGGCGGAACTACTGGCCGAACTGCTTGCGGAGTTGGAACTACAACCCACCATCGATGACCAGTTCGAGACTCTGGTGAATCTGTTAGTGCCGCGAGTAGCCGACTTTGCCTCGATCGAGACGCCGCGGCAGGTCGCCCCATTGGCACTGGCTCATCGCGATCCGGCAGTGCTCGGGACGCTGCGAGAGTTACGGACCTATCACCGCGTCGACGTCAACGACCCTCACTCTGCCGCTCGGGCGGCGGGCGGGGAATCCCAGCTGATCCGTGAGATCACCCCTGGCCTGGTTGCGGTCTATGCAACAGACCGACGGCGGACAGAACTCTTGAGCCACCTCGCCCCTCGGTCTCATCTCGCCGTTCCGCTCGATCTTGGCGGTGGGGTCGCCGGGGCATTGGTTTTGGGCTTGTCCGACCCCGCCCGTCCGGCGTACACCGACGATGACCTGGCGTTCTTTCGCGAAACCGCCCAACGAGTCGGGGTGGTTCTGGCCGCCAGCCGTCTTCGCCAAGAGGAACACAACATTTCAATTCGGCTGCAACAGGCCCTGCTCCCCGACACGGTTGCGTGGCACCCGAACTTGCCGATTGAAGCGCGCTACCAGGCTGCGAGTGCGTTCATGGAGGTCGGTGGTGATTGGTACGACACGTTCACGTGGCCCGATGGACATATCGGGATGGTCGTCGGCGACGTTGTCGGGCACCATCTTGAGTCCGCCGCTGCGATGGGTCGGCTGCGCACCGCCGCGGCAGCGTTGGCGATGTACATCGACCCCAGTCCGAGAGTGCTCCTCGACGCCCTCGATCGCTGGGCGCGGGGTCCGAATGGCACCCCATTCGCCACCGTGGTCTGCGTGGTGATCGAGCCGACGACCGGACGGCTGATGTACTCATCGGCGGGTCACCCCCCGGTACTCATCATCGATCCCGATGGGTCGGTGACGTGGCTCGACGAGGCGCAGGGTCGTCCGTTGTGCGCGCTGGCGAGTGGCCCCCGACCAGAGGCGAGCCGAGTTCTCCAACCGGGCGCGCTGGTCGTGATGTACTCCGACGGGTTGATCGAGCGCAGATCATCCTCTATCGAGAACGGGTTCGCCCAACTCGAGGGGCTGGCCAGAGATGCGGCCGGCGATCCGTTGTCGACGATCGCCGACCGCCTGATTGCAGGCATGACGTCTGCGGGTGAGGTCGAGGACGACATCGTGGTGGCATGTTGCCGGTACGCACCAGTGCTGTCAACGTTCAAACGGGGATTCGACGGCAAGGTCGATCAACTCGCATCGATTCGGTCCGAGACGCGCTCGTGGCTCGCCAGCCGACGTCTGGAGTCGGACGACGTCCTCATCGCCGTTGGCGAAGCATGCGCCAACGCCGTCGAGCACGCCTACCGTGACGACCACACGGGTGAGGTCAACGTCGATCTCGCAGATCACGGCTACTACTTGACGGCCTGCGTTCGCGATCTCGGGTCTTGGCAGCCACCCGACCGCCAGAACGTGCATGGTGGGCGAGGTGACTACATCATGAAGAGTCTTTCGATGCACTTCGCGCGTGAGTCGGGTCCGCTGGGCACGACCGTCACCATGGCGCTGCCTGCTGTTCGCCTGCCCAGCGTGCTGCCGATGTCACTCCCCATGGGGGGGTGACAGGTCAGATCGGCACGTCTTGGAGCAACTGCGCCGGGTAGGCCTGGGAGTCGGCGGATTCGAACGACCAGTCAGGTTGCTTGGACTGTTGAGTTTCGTCGAAGGTCGCCACGCCACCCTCGATGTTCGAGAGTGGCGCGAGAGACAGTGGGTCGTCGATCGCCTCATCAGCCATATGCTGCGTATCGGCGGCAACGGAGTCGAGTTCGAGTTCGAGTCCGACTGCGGCGAGCGGCGCCGTCGGAAATGCAGGGTGAGCGAGCAAGGAGCGTACGACCGTCTGGTGCTGCGATGCGAGGCTGCAGCGAGCCCCATCGGTGATCGTTGCAAGGTGGTCGTCGATCGCGCCGATCGAACTCATCGCATCGTGGGTCGCCGAACCATCGAGACGGCCCCGCAGGAGTGCTGTGACCGCCAACCCGTCGTCCTTGCACGCGGTGCATTGACCACACGACTCGATCGAGAGGAATCGGGCGACGCCATAGGCCTGCTTGAGTAGATCGCGGTGGTCGTCGATGCACAGGAACCCGGCCGAGCCCAATCCGCTCCCGATCCCCCGGAAGGACTCGTACGTCAGGGGTACACCGAGATCCGCCTCAGCCACAATGGCTGCGGATGCCCCGGGCAGCACGCCAACGATTCGTCGGTCGGAGAGCGGGCCGATCCCAAGCGACTCGATGACCTCGGTCAAGGGCGTTCCCATCGCGAATTCGCCAACTCCGCTCGACATGACATCGCCGCTGACGGTGCACACGATGGTTCCCGGCGATTCCTGAGTGCCGCACTGGCGGAACCACTCGGGGCCATTGCGCACAATCAGCGCCACGTTGGCAAAGGTTTCGACATTGTTGACCAGCGCCGGCACGCCGGAGCCTTCCTGCTGATTTGCCAACTCTCCGGGAGTCGCCCCGGAATCGTCGGGACCAATACCCCTTCGCCACGGCGGTGTCACCCGCGGGAACGGTTGCCGACCCTCGACCACCTCGAGCATGGCCGTTTCCTCGCCGAACAGATAGTGACCCGGACCGGCGACGATGCGTGATTCAACGCCATCCAGCCAGCCCACGGATCTCATTTCGGCAAGTGCGTTCGAGACTCGCTGAATCTCGACATCAAACGACTCCTTCAGGCAGATAACCAGTTCTCGCGACTGAAAGACATGGCATGCGATCAGTGCGCCTTCCAGGACTCGATACGGGTTCGCGCGCAAGATCGCCCGGTCCTTGAACGTCGAGGGCTCGCCCTCGGCACCATTGACCACCACCGGCGTTGGGTTGGCGGCCGAAGAGTTGGCCAAAATAGTTGACCACTTTGTGCCCGTCGGAAACCCTGCTCCACCTCGACCACGCAACCCGCTACTCGTGATGGCGTCGATGGTCATCGCGGGCTCGACAAGCCGAGCAAGATCCAACGCGTGCCCACCTCCGTTGAGGCAGTACTCGGCAAGACTCGGGCACGGCTCTGCGTCGAGTACCCGGTTGATTCGGGTCATCTCGTTGGGCCTCTCAGTAGGCCGCCATCGGGACGCGCCCGACGCATCAGCCGCCCAGTCGTTCGGTGCTGAAGACCTCGGCCCCGTCGACCGTTCCGATGAACGATCCATCAAGCGACACCACCGACGCCCCCGGAATCTCGGCGGTGGAGCCGGTCAGTGCCGCCGCTCCGCCAGCCTTGGTGGTGCCGGTGCAGCTGATATCGATCTTGGATAGACCGTCATTCACCGCGGCTTCACACGTGAGTGGGCCCGACAGCTCATGCCCGGCGTTCTTGAACTGCTCCTCGCCCTGCTGGGTAGCCAGGTTCCGAGCCGCGACTTCCGCGGCTGCGGTGGCGCCGTCGTCGACGGCGTTGCCGACGTCGGTGACGGCCGTTTGGACGTCGGAGGAGATCGCCGATCTGGCATCGGACGAGCACCCTGCTACAGCAACAATTGAAATGGCCAGAGCCATTCGAAGGGTAGTGGGTCGAAAGCGTTGGATGGTCATGTGCCTATCGTTCCCTGAAGACATCCAATCGAAACCTCCCGGCGTGGTTCGGAGATGCAGGAACTCCGAAGCCCACCGCGGTATGACGCGACAGCAGCTGTCGTCGGCGCGAATAGCTTCCTCCACGCATCCCCATGCCGACCGCCCGGGAGGGTGATGCGGGCACCCGTCGCCAGGCGGCCGACACCATTCTCGTACCCTCCCTCAGCCGGTATCAGCCCCGGTTGGTGATCGTTCGGCTGAGAAAGCGGAGTTTCGACACCTTGTCGCGATCAGCGTTCCAACCTCCGGTGATACAAAGGCCACGTACGAAGATGATCGCCATGCTGAAGAAGCCGATCCGCAGCGTCAGATCGATGCTCAAGTGCAGCGCAACACCGAGCGCCAACACCAGAGGGCGCGCTAATCGCACCCAGATCATCACGCCGAGCATCTGTTCGATCGCCAGGGTAAGGAACGCGGCGAGCGTGCTGAGGGCCAAGGAGTTGGCGATGGCTGCGGGCACATTGAAACGGGCGATGTCATCCATGCGCCAGACGCAGGAGAGAGCCGAGCCGTTCGTCCACCCGCCCTCATCGATCTTGAAGTACACCGCCGAGAGGTAGACGAGACTCACCTCCGGACGACGCCTCGAGCGTGAAGTACTCGAAGACCTGCTCCGGGGCGCGGCTGGGGCCACCGTCGCCGAGTGGAAGGTTGAGCGCCGTGCGCGTGATCAGGGTGACGCGCACCGGACGTCGGCCCCGCGGCGCTCGACGCCGGCGACGTAGCGAGCCAGTGGTTCCCAGAGACGTTGCCAGCCGTCGTCGTTGCCGCGCAGTGCGGCACGCTCCACGTACTTCTGCCAGTGATAGTCGTGGTAGACCCCGACGACGACGTTGCTTCGAGGTGGGTACCAGGTTTGCGGCGTAGCACGGAACACCGGCTATACGTTGAATAACTATGCCGACCGGCTCGGCATCGACACCAGGTCGCTCGCCGCCGTCGCTGGCGGGGGGACATCGCTCACGAGCCGGCCTCGTTTCGTCGATCTCTCCGGCCTGGCCGACGAAAGCATCGCTCGGATGTGGTCGCGAGGCGATATGGCGGGGCTACGCAACTACGTTTTCGATGAAGTGCGGCCGACCTTCATCAGGATTTGGTTCGGATGGGACGGGGGTCCCCCGGTCAGACATCCTCAACGACGCTCGACTGGAGCGCGATGACGTCCTGATCGGGGGCCGACGCGAAGGCGGCGGGAACTGGGTGCGGCGCAGCGCGGTCGCGGATCCCGCAGCCCTGGCGAGCCTCCACCGGGACGCACCGCAGTTGGCAGATGTGGCGGACGCCCCCTGGGCACGGAGCAAAATGGGTTGGTGGTGCGACTCGACGCTGCGACCATCGGAGTTCGGCGACGACCCGCTCAACAACCTTCCGATCTAGCGGTCGCCCAGCTGATCGGGCCCACTGATGGAGCGGCGGCTGCTGCTCTACCAGTAGGCCCGGTAGTACTGGATCGTTGAGGAAGCTAGTGTCAGGCGGCGGCTGCCATCTCGATCTTGGCAAAGACGTCGGGGACCGGATACTCGCCCAACACGTACAACAAGATTGAGACGTGCTGCGCATCGATCACCTGGATCGAGCCAGCCAACATGATGGCGTCCTTGTCGGTGAGTACGTTCTGGGCGTTGAGGTAGGTGGCCGCCGCGATCTGCTCGAGCATCAGCGCGAGCTTTGCGGCACCTCCGACGTCTTTCACCTTGGCGAACTCGGCATCGACGGTCGGCTTGAGCGTCGCGTTTGGCTCGGTGACCGCGGCCCCGCCGGCGCCGGTGATGACGGTGTTCCAGGCATCGAGGTGTTCCTGGTGCTGGGCCATGGCGACCGTGACGAACTCTCCGACCGCCGGAGGCACCTCACCCAACGCACCCGATCCGGCTGCGTCGAGCGCGGCCTTGTACGTGCCGACGGCGAGCACCTCAAGACTGGCGGCGAGCATGGCGACCTTGATATCCACACCCGGTTCTGCTGCATCGGTTGGTGCCGGCGCTGCGTCGGTTGGCGCCGGCGCGGCATCGGTGGGGGCGGGGGCGACCTCGGTGACCGCCGGACTCGTTGTTGGATCAGAGCCGGCGGTGCCGGCACCGGATGTGCTCGATGACGAGTCATTGGTGTCGCTTCCGCATGCCGCAGCAACCAGGCCGGCGCCCAGAGCGGTGAAGCCGACGAGGACGTGGCGACGGGTGAGGGGGGTCGTGGTGAAATCGTTCATTTGACGGCTCCTTCTTCGGGTGGGCTGGCCATGGTGATGCCTTGGAACGCGTCGGGAAATGCGACGCTTCCGGCGGCGGCCGGGAGTTTGGCGATGTCGGCCCCCAGCGGGATAGCGATGAGTTCGGGTGCACCGCCTTCGATGAGGGCTCCAACGGCCCGCAGCGTCGCGAGGTGCTGGCACTCAACGCCCATGACGCTGGCCATCAGTACTCGCGATGTCACATCGGTGTACCGATTGAGGTCGGCTAGGTACGTTTCGGTCGCCACCTGTTCGAGCGTGGCCGCCAACTTCACGACATCGATTGGTGCCTTGAGGTTGGGCTTGGCCGACTCGACCACCGGCGCATACTTGGGGTTCGGCGATGTCTGATCGGTTCCGCCAAGTACCTTGATCTGGGCAGAAAAGGCCTGACGATGCTCGTCGTGTTGGCTCATCGTAACCTCGGCAAACTTGACGATCACGGGGTTGCCGTCGGTGATGAACGGAAGCGTGAGCGCAGCACCGTAGGTTGCCACGGCAAGCAGTTCCAGTGATACGGCCGTTTGTAGCTGCATCACGTCGATGTCGCCGTCGCCAGCCGCCGATGCGCTGCGGGCAAACGCGGTGCTGACGGCACCAACTCCGAGGATGCCGCCCAACGCGAGGGCGAGCCGACGCACGGTCGATGACCGCTCGGTATCGAACTCGGCAAGGACGGCCGAATCGCGACTGATTCCAGCTCGACGGCGTTCTGCTGCGGCGTCTCGCAGGTCGGGCAGGGTGTTGCGGGCCGCAACCATCGCATCGGTGTGAAGGTCTTGCGACTCTTCAATCAATTGTTCGAACGCGCGGTCATCAATACGACCCCGCGGTCGGTGGAAAACGGTCATCTCTTGCTCCTTGGTTCACGGGTTGGCCAGCGTTCAAATCCTTGATCGCCTTGCCGCTAACACCCACCGGGGTCTGGAGTGACCGTTAACTGCTTGGCCGCCCGTACCCACTGCGATCGGCGTTCAAACCATGCAATGAAAACTCAACAAGATGACGGATCAGTTGACCGCACGTCATCGATCGAGGTCATCTCGACCTGGGCAGGAGTCGTCGCAAAACTCGATCGACGGAACGACAAATCGCTCCGAGTTATATCCGGCTCCATCTATCCATATGAGGTGACACAGTTCAGGAACACTCTCATCCGGTCCAACTAAAAGGGGGAAGCTTCGCTCCTCACCAGAACCGAGGTAATCGACCGGAATCGATCGGATAGTTCGATAAGTGGACGGGGCGTCGTGGAGTACTTCGGGATCATCCGTTGAAACGAACACACCGATGGCCGTTTCGGGTCCATTGTTGCGAACGGCTAGCAATCGGTCACCGTTCTCGTGAACGACCATTGTGAGCTGCATTCGGGCAACTCCAGCGATCTCACCGGGTCCGACCGGCGATCGGTGGAACCAACCGAGACATCGCCGTAGTCGCTTTTGCCTTGCCATCACCACCCGCAATCATCGGTCATGGGTTCCGTGTTCCCGCAAACTCCGCCACGTAGACATCACTCGCGTTACGCCACGATCATCGAGTCTTCGCCCGTGGTAGTTGCTTGCACCCGGTACTTTCGCCCAACACTCTTGACGACGTCGGCGGCGACTGGCCCGTCTCAGTCAACAGCCTGGTCGTAGAGCAGGCGTTCACTGATCGACGAACGTCGGGTGGCTAGGCGTCCCGCGGCGAGTGCAACGCGCGA
The DNA here is from genome assembly GCA_031398525.1 of Actinomycetes bacterium. GTDB lineage: Bacteria > Actinomycetota > Acidimicrobiia > Acidimicrobiales > Ilumatobacteraceae > JANMJD01. The sequence goes on from JANNNL010000109.1 coordinate 7,744, forward strand.
CATCACCGTGGTCGCTCCCGGCGTAGCCCCGTCCACGAGATCGTTCCACGACAGAGCCCAGGTCGGCGCGATGAGAGTGCGTAGTGCTGGCAGAGTGAGGGCTCGTCCAAGCATGGCGACCCGGGCGGGGGAGCCGCTGATCGCAGCGTGGTGGAGCGGGGCGGTCGCCGCGGCAAATCGACCCGGTCCGGCAGCCAAGAGTTGGCGGTAGTTGGAAGCCGCAGTGCCAGGACCAGCGAGAATCGCGGCGGCGGCGAGGGCTGCGCTGGCCATAGCGGGCGCGATGCCTTCGCCTTGCAACGGATTGATCAGGCCGGCCGCGTCGCCGACGAGGAACGTGCGGTCTCGTGCCGCCACGGTGCCGACCATTCCCATCTTCAACCACCCACCGAGGCGGCGTCCATCAACGGGCCTCGACAACAGACCGATGTGGCGCAGGTGATTGCAGAACGAGTCGAACTGGGTCACCGCGCGCGAGGCGGTCGAACGGTCGGAGCGTAAGCCGAGTCCCAACCCGATGTTGGCGGTGCTATCCGCGCTGGGGAAGACCCAGCCATAACCGGGGAAGCCACGTCGGGGGCCGTCGTCCCAGAGCACGATTGCCGGCCGGTCAACCGCCTGATCAACGTAGCTTCGCTGCGCGAAACCCCAGAGCACCACCGACGGATCGATCAGCCCGGCATCGAGACCCACTCGACTCAATGCTCCGTCAGCGCCGACCACGACATCGGCCGTGAACAGACGTCCGTCGTCGAGAACGATATGACCCCCACGGGTGGACTCGACGCGTCCCGTAACCGGCGTCGCTCCAGCGTTGATTGCTTCGTCGCGCAACCAGGAGTCGAACCGCAACCGGGGGATCGCCAGCCCATGATCTGGATACGTGCGCCCCGCCCGTGCCGGCAGGACGACCCGTCGACCCGTCGGTCCGACCACGACCATCTCGCCAACCCGGCGCCCGTGAGGTGGTGTGAGCCTGAGCGCCGTGAGCAACGCCAACGCCCGAGGCCCGATCAGGTCACCGCATGCTTTGTCGCGCGCGAAGATTGCCTTGTCGACGAGCGCCACTCGTACGCCGCCGCGAGCCAGGACAAGCGCAGCGGTGCTGCCAGCCGGTCCTGCGCCGACAACAACCGCATCGAACCGGGCGGTGGTCACGGGTCACCCAAGGCTTCATCCATTCAACGCTCCTGCAACGAAGGTATCGCACATGACATCCGACCCGATCCGGCCTGCACCAGCACCATTCGCTCGGGCACTGTTCGCCGGTCTCCCTGCCCGCTACGACAGGTTGGCAGCAGTGCTGTCGCTGGGTCAGGACGGACGATGGCGGCGGGAGATGATCAACCACATCGCAACCTCGAAGCCGGCGACAGTGCTCGACGTCGCCACCGGACCGGCAGGCGTGGCGCTGCAACTGGCCGACCGCACTGACGCCGTGATCACCGGCATCGATCTGAGCGAAGACATGCTCGCCCGCGGGCGGCACAACGTGAGCGCTGCGAACCGTGCGGATCGTATCCGCCTTGTGCGCGGGCAAGGTGAACTCCTTCCGTTCGCCGACGATTCCTTCGACGCCGTTACGTTCACCTACCTGCTCCGCTACGTTGCCAACCCGGCGGCGACGATTGCCGAATTGGCTCGCGTCACGCGGCCGGGTGGCGTCATGGCCAGCTTGGAATTTGCGGTTCCGTCGAGCCGATTCTGGAGATGGTGGTGGGTGGGCTACACACGACTTGTCCTGCCCGCCGCGGGCGCCGTGTTGGGCGGTCGAGCGTGGTTCGATGTTGGCCGGTTTCTCGGTCCCAACATCAGCGACCACTACCGTCGATTCTCGGTGGATGCCACCATCGCCGCATGGCGCTCGGCTGGCATGACCAACATCGGGACGCGACGGATGAGCCTCGGCGGAGGAATCGTGATCTGGGGGCAACGCCTCGCTCCGGTGATCGATCCCGACCCGAGGAGTGTGGACCGGTGACCGAATCGCGAGGGCCCATGCCGCCCGCCTTCTACGCCGCCACCGCTCAAACCAGTCGCAGCGCGTGGGCAGACTGGTGGGTGCTGCTCCACCCTCCATACACGCTGTGGCACCTCTCGTACGTCGGCATCGGTGCGACTCTCGCGCCGACCTTCGACGGCGTCCGCCTGACGGCAACCGTGCTGGCGTTCTTCCTTGCGGTCGGGCTCGGGGCGCACGCCCTCGACGAACTGCAGGGTCGGCCGTTGAACACTGCGATTCCGGCCCCGCTACTCGTTGCCGTCGCAGCCGCAAGTATCACCGGCTCAGTTGCCCTCGGAGTCGCCGGCCTGGATCGCGTCGGACCAGGACTTGCCGTCTTCATCGCCGTCGGGGTCGCCGTGAACTGCGCGTACAACCTCGAACTCTTCCACGGTCGGTTCCATAACGACGTCACCTTTGCGGTTTCCTGGGGTGCGTTTCCCGTGCTGACTGCCTATTACGCCCAAGCCGAGACCATCCGCCCCGCAGCGCTCGCGGCTGCGGCATTCGCCTACTGGCAGTCGGCCGCGCAGCGGGCGTTGAGCACTCCCGCCCGCAGCCTGCGCCGACGAGCAGAGTCGATCGAAGGTACCGTCACCTACGTCGACGGCCGCATCGAGCCACTCACCCGACACGACTTGCTCACGCCACTCGAAACGGCCCTGAAAGCAATGACCTGGGGTACGGCGGCTCTCGCCGCCGCCCTGATTATGTATCGCGTCACTCACGGGTGAATGGCCACCGGACAGAATCCCACCAACGATCGAATCGTGTTCCGCGTCGAGCACTTGGCTCTTCACAAACCAAACCAGCCGCACCCAACAGCACGACAAACTCTGGCAGTCCTGTCCGGTCAGCGAACCAGGTGTGAGTCCTGTGTGGTGCGGGTAGGTGGGAATCATGGGCTCGGAGTGCAGTGCATTGATCGTCTTCGGTGTGACCGGCGACCTCGTTCGCAACGAGGTATTCGCATCGTTGTACGAGCTTGCTCGCGTCGATCGACTCGACATCGCGGTGATCGGCGTCGGCAGGTCGGACTGGACGTCAGAGACGCTCCGACGGACCGCCGAGACCGCAATCCGAGCCCATGCCGCCGACGACCTGGTCGACGCCGCGTTGCGCACAGTGATCGAGCGGTTGTCGTACGTTCGCGGCGACTACACCTCGCCCGACCTCTACGAGACGCTGGCGAAGGTGGTTGTCGACCACGAACTCGTATTGTGCTACCTCGCCGTGCCCCCTACCGTCTTTCCCGCGGTCGTGCGAGGGCTCGCCGACACCGAGATACGACTGCGGGCACGGCTGTTGATCGAGAAGCCGTTTGGGTCTGATCTCGAGTCTGCCCGGCAGCTCAGTGCGTTGATCGACGAAACGTTCGATGAACACCAACTCTTCGCGGTGGATCACTATCTGCAAAAGGAGTCGTTGCAGAACCTGTTGGTGCTGCGCTTTGCGAATCGGGTGCTTGAGCCGGTGTGGAACAACGAGCACATCGACTCGGTCTCGATCGTGATGGCCGAGCAGTTCGGTATCGAGGGTCGGGCCGGTTTCTTCGACAGCAACGGAAACCTGCGCGACGTGGTCCAGAATCACGTGCTTCAGGTTGTGGCTGCCTTGGCCATGGAACCCCCGGCGTCCGCATTGCCTGAGGAGGTGAGTGGGCGGCGCGCCATGGTGCTCGGCGATGTGCAGAGCCTCGCGTTCGGCGATGTTGTCTTTGGTCAATACGACGGATATCTGGATGTCGACGGCGTACAACCAGGATCGACGACTGACACGTTCGTTCGGGCCGAGCTCCGCATCAACAATGACCGATGGGCTGGTGTGGCGTGGCATGTCGCGGCTGGCAAGGGTCTGGCGGCGACGAAGTCCGAGATCGTCATTACCTTCAAAGTGGCGAGCGCTCCGATGTTCAACGCGCAGGATTGTGTGCCGGAGCCGAATCGCCTGTGTATCTCGATGGCACCGACAGAGTTGGCGACGCTGACGTTGCAGGCGCGAAGCTCGACAGCCCCGCTCGGAACCGCCAAGACGGCCTTGGAGTCCGCCGACAGCTACCGACCTGATGAACGCGTCGACGCGTACACCCGCATTTTTGACGATGCTCGTCGAGGTGACCACACCCAGTTCGCCAGCCGAGCTGAAGTCGAGGCGTGCTGGCGGGTGGTTAACGACGTGGTTCACCGTGCAGCACCTCCTGTTGTTTATGCACGCGGCACATGGGGTCCGGAGCTGAGCGACAAACGCGATTGGTAGTGGGCGCACAGGTTCGTTCGCCTGTGGGCCCTCGTTCGCTCACGCAGCGACATTTTGTCCGATTCACGTTGACTACGACTGGTTAAAACGTCCTCTGTTTGGGAATCGACACCGTGTGTCAACGCCCGTCGCCTTCGCGCTGTCTCGTTTGGAAAGTTCGACGAGGCTGACTGATGCACTTCGCGACGCAGAGTTGTTGGCTACGGCTGCGCTCCGTTCGGCGGATCCGTCCACCGATGCCCGGCAATTGGGGATCGCGATCGACGTCGGTGACGATGTGACTGCGATCGCGGCGGTCCACGCGTTGGGAGGGATCGCAGATCCGTTCGCGGATCAGGTTCTTGTCAGTCTGGTCAGGCTCGGTGATCAGCCACTGGTCAGCCATGCGGCGTGGGTGCTGGCGGCTCGTGCGCCGTCGATGGTTGCGGTGCCATTCCTGCAGGATCTGTTCCGGGCGGGAGGTTTCACGGGGATGCTTGCCGAACGCACGTTGATCGAGTGGGCGCGGATGGCTCCGGGTCGGGTGTCAGTGCCGAACGTCGGCTTGTTGCGGGTTCCGATCGATCGGTCTCATCTCGGTCGCCGCTCTCGCTGGCGTGGTGGTGCGGTAATCGTGCAGCCGTTCCTGCATGCCAGTCTCGATGCCGCCGGTTCCTCGTTGGGTGCTGGGGATGCCGGCGGTATTGCGTCGTTACTGCGATCGTTGGGCACGTCACTCGCACGGTGCGACACGATCGACGAGGTGATTACGATCACCCGCGCTGCGCCGAACGAGTCCGGCGACGTTGTCGTGTCTGGATTCCTGGGGGAGGGTCACCGCATTGAGCGGATCCCCTACGGGAGTGGAGCCACGGTGCCATGGCGTGAGGCCTGGCAATATCGGGTCGTCTTGGAGCGCGAACTGGATGCAATCGGTCGAGCCCTCGGGGATCGGCGCGTCGTGTGGCATTTGCGGATGGCCGATGTCGGTACGCTCGCTGCGTCGGCGGTCGCGCGCCGGCTTGGCCATCGTGTGGTATTCACCGCGGCCCCCGATCCACACGTGGTCATTGACGCGCTCGAGACCGACGGCCGTCTCGTCCGCGCTCGCTTCGGGATCGAAGACGCGGCCTACCAGTATTGGTTCCGCGCTCGAATGGTCGAGCGGCTGAGCACGCAAGTCGATCGCCTTACCCTGATGCCCCGCCACCGGGTACACGCCAACCTGATCGAACTGGTGGGGCTTGATCCCGCCGACCTCGCCAACCGTTCCGACATCGTGCCCGAAGGCGTCGACGTGACCGCTGTGGACCAAGCCCTCGACCGACACACAGCCGGTACTACCAGCGCAGCAGATGCGATCCTGGGCGGCATCCCAACCGAACGTCGGGCACTGCCGTGGATTCTCACAGTCGGGCGTCTGCATCCGATGAAAGGCCCTCATCGGATCGTCGCTGCGCTTGGGTTCCGTCCGACCCTGCTGGCCCAGTTCAATCTGGTGATCGTCGGGGGCGACCTCGGGGATCCCTCTCCCGATGAACGATCGACGCTCGAGTTAATCGGTGAGGCGGCCGCCACGCTCGATCCTGGGATTGATCGTGGTGGTGTGGTCGTCGTCGGGCACCGTCGACCATCGCAGGTCTGCGATCTGCTGGTGCACGCCGCCGAGTTCGGCGGGGTGTACGTCTGCGCCAGCGACAAAGAGGAGTTCGGACTTGCGATTGTCGAAGCGCTCGCCGCCGGGATGGTCGTTGTCGCGCCCGAGCGTGGCGGCCCACGGACCTACATCGACGACGGAGTGAACGGTGTTTTGTGCGACACGTCCTCGATCGCGGCTCTCGCTGACGCGATCGAACGTGCCGCTGCGTTGGCCGGGGACCGTGGCCGCATCGAGCGCTCTCGGGCGTTCGTACGCGCCGAACTGTCGATCGACACGATGGCCGAGCGACTTGCGGGCATCTACACGAGCCTGCTCCCCGCCGGGATGCCGGTGCCATGAGATTGCTCATCGTTTCGCCGGACTACGCATCACACGTCGAGCCGATGATGCAGATCGGCACCGAGTGGCAGCGCTCGACCGGCGACGTCCGCGTCGCGACCGGGTCGATGGTGCGCGCGTCGGTCGAGCGGCTGGGATTGTCCTGGACTCATCTGCGTCTCGGGCGGGGCAGCAATGCCGGCGTGATCCGAGCCGATGAACAACCTGTTGGCGAGGATAATCACCTGCGCGAATTCTTCGCGGCGACCCGCTCCGGACCGATCGCAACCCTCCGATACCAGGCAGCAGCCCGACGACAGGACCTTCTCTACGAGCCAGAACGGGTCATGGTGGAACTCGCTGCGATCACAGCCGAATTCGAGCCGGACCGGGTCATCGTCGATCACGTCGCCTTCGGAGCTCGCCTCGCGTTGCACGCCCTCGGGATCGACGCCGCCGCGATCGTGCTCGGCCACCCGACCGCCCTACCAGCGGTCGGCGAACTCTACGGTGTCCCACCCGTCTGGCCGGACCGACTGCGACCATCGGCAAACGGCCTCGACGAGCTCGTCCGCATCTGCGCGGAGTCGACCAAAGAACTCAACCGCGACGCCAACCAGCTGCTCGCTGTGCACGCGCCGCACCGACCTCGTCTCGACGATTTGACCAGCCTGGCCGGGTACCCGACGATTTACATGTACCCGACCGCCCTCCACGACCCGAACCGTTCGCTCCCGGCTGGCGCAACCTCGATCGGATCGCTGCGCCGCACCGGTCACCTCGGTGACCTCACGCTTCCGGTCGGGACTGGCCCAGTAGTCCTCGTCGCGCTCGGGACGTTCCTCAGTGCGCGCGACGATGTCCTCGCCACGGCCGTGCGTGCCGCGCACCTTGGGGATTGGCGACTCCTACTCGCCTCGGGGAGCACCCCGATCGACGCGCTCGGACCGCTCCCCGGCGGAGCGCTCGTGCGCGAGCACCTGCCCCAGGTCGCGATCTTGGAGCACGCGGACGTGCTCATCACACATGGGGGTAACAACAGCGTCACCGAGGCGTGCGCAGCGGGTGTCCCGATGGTCGTGCTGCCAATGTCGACCGATCAATTCGCCGGTGCGGCCGCGCTCGAAAGGGCAGGCATCGCCATCGTTGTCGACCCCAACACCGTGACCGCCGACCAACTGCGTGCCGCAGTTCATGCGGTCACTGGAGGGGACATGCAGCGATGCGTCACCGCCGTCGCCGAGTCCATCGCACAGGATGGCGGCCCGGCTGCTGCGGTCCGGGCCATTCGCCGATAGACCCGACAGTGGTCAATACCGATGTTGCGGTTCAGGACACAACTGCGCAAAGCGCTACAGGCTGCGGCGCTCGGCCCGTTCGGGCATGTAGCGTCTTCGCCATTTCGACACCTCAGCTCCATTTTGGAACAGAAGAGTTCCGCAGTTGTCAGATGTGTGCGGCTACCGCTTTGCGGACCTTGTGAGCCGAACGAAAGATCCCGGCCGTCACTCCAACGACGGCACCGAAGACTAGGTGAGCCGATAGGTCTTGCCAGAGTGTTTCGCCGTCGTATTCTGAAAGTCGCTTGTAAATGCCGACGCGGGGCAGTACGGAGTACGACGTGGCGAACGCGCCAGCCCCCGTGGCGACGCCCGCCGTCAACGTGGTCTTCCCAGTGCCGCGCTTGCACTGCCTTCTTGGCCTGCCCCGTTGTTCTTATCCAGGCCGCACCTCATCACAGCCATGGTATTAGTTTAACGGAAACTGCTGTGATAGATTGGAGCCGGAATTGCGGCGGATTACCTTTGTTATATCCGGTCGGATGCGAACGAACTGGAGACTAATTGTCTTGTTGAGAAAAATACGCATAGCTTTGGAGCGAATTACCGAATTTGAAAAAGTAATCGCTGAGCGTAACCAGCTCAAATCCGAGTGCGATTCCATGCGACAGCAAATTGCTGAGAAAGACCGACTGCAATCAGCGTACGATTCCATGAAGCGTACGCTGGATGAACTGTATGTTCCTCCGGGCCACTTCTTTTCCCCACTTCCAGACCACGACGATGTTCGAAAAAATGAGACCCGGATTTTCGGCAGTATTCCGGCTGAAATTCCAGGTGTTGATCTGAAAGAAGAGGAGCAGTTCCAGCTACTTAATACCCTTTCTCGCTATTATCCTGATTTGCCATATAGCGACACTAAGCAGCCTGGCCTACGTTACTATTATGTAAACGATGCCTATACCTACGGTGATGGAATAATCCTCTACTGCATGATAAGGCACCTTGCGCCGAAGCGGATTATCGAAGTGGGCTCAGGTTTCTCGTCCTGTATGTTGCTTGACGTCAACGAAATCTATTTCGATGGCGCGATCGATATCACGTTCATTGAACCTTATCCCGAACTTCTTTTGACTTTGATCGACACGGGAGACCGGCGCTCTGCTCGATTAATCGACAAACGACTACAGGATATTGAAATCGAACAATTTGAAGTGTTACAGGATGGCGACGTTCTGTTTATTGATTCTACGCACGTGAGCAAGATAGACAGCGACGTTAATTACCTTTTCTTCGAAATTCTCCCCAGGCTCAGTCCCGGCGTTCACATTCATTTTCATGACATCTTCTACCCGTTCGAATATCCAAAGTGGTGGGTATACGAGGGTCGTGGCTGGAGCGAGTCCTACCTTTTACGAGCTTTTCTACAATACAACAAAAACTTTTCCATCTCCCTTATGAACACGTATATGCGCCATACTCATCTGGATTTCTTTGAAAACCACATGCCGCTGTGCCTTAAGCGGCTTGGCGGAAGTATATGGATTCGAAAATCTGCTTGAATCCTGCAATAAGATCGAATCCTGGATCCTGCCAAACTGCGTGAGCAGCACCGTGCTTCCGCGGTAGCTAACCCACACTCCGCTCAGCATCTTTCCAATACTGCGCCCGCACCGCCTTCTTGTCCGGCTTGCCCACCGGCGTCAGTGGAATTCCCGCGACGAAGTCGATGGTTTTTGGCGTTTGCACCGAACCCTTGGCCTTTTTCACCAGCGCCTGCATCGACGCGGCGAGTTCATCGCCCGCAGTAAAGCCCGGCTTGAGCACAACCACGGCCTTCACGGCCTCGCCCCACTGTGGATCCGGAACGCCTATCACCACAACTTGGCCCACCGCTTCGTGCGTGGTCAGCACGTCCTCGACCTCGCGCGGGAACACGTTGAAGCCGCCGGTGACAATCATGTCCTTGGTGCGATCCACAATGTAGAGGAAGCCGTCCTCGTCCAACTTGCCGACGTCGCCGGTGTGCAGCCAGCCACCGGCGAAAGCCTCGGCCGTCTGTTCGGGCATGTCTTTGTAACCTTTCATGATCAGCGGGCCGCGGATGCAGATTTCGCCGGGCTCACCTTTCGCCACTTCATTGCCCTGCGGGTCGCGCAGGCTCATATGAATCCATGGGCTGGGTCGACCACAGGAAGACAGGCGCTGGGGTTTGGAGAGGTCGTGTTCGTCCTTGCGCATGTTCGCGATCACCATCGGGCACTCGGACTGGCCGAAGAACTGGTAGAAGATTTTGCCCCATTTTGCGATGCCCTCCTTCAGGCGGGCCGGACTCATGGGCGAGGCGCCATAAAAGATAGTCTCCATGCTGGACATATCGGCAGTACCGGAGCGCGGTGAATCCAGCAGGAAGTACAGCATGACGGGAACCAGCATAGTGCAGGTGATGCGGTGCTTTTCGACGATGTCGAAAAAGGCGTCGGGGCTGAAGCCCTGCATCACGTAGAACGCGCCGCCCTTCTGCAGCACGGGGATGAAAAACGCGGCGGCCGCGTGCGACAGCGGTGTTGCGATCAGCATGCGCAGGTCGTCCGGAAACTCCCACTCCGCCAACTGGATTTGTGTCATGTAGGACGTGACGCTGTAAGTGCTCATCACGCCCTTGGGTTTGCCGGTGGTGCCACCGGTGAAGTTCACCGACGCGATATCGTCAGGGCTGACGTTGGGTGCAACCAGCGGCTTGGGCGTGAAGCTCGCCGCCAGTGCCAGGTAGTCCTCGCCGATTTTGGTGGGGCCAAAGCCCAGCAGGTTTTTCAGCGCCGGTACGCGTTGCTTCAGCGCGCCCGCCAGGTCCTCGAACACGGAGGCGTCGTAAATCAGGGTGTCGATCTCAGCGGCCTGCAGCACGTACGCGTGATCGTCAATCGAGCCCAGCGGGTGCAGCGGCGTGCCGATGCAACCATTCAACTGCATGGCGGCAATGTTGGACAGCACTTCCGGCCGGTTGGCGGAAATCACGGCCACGCGGCTGCCCACGCCCAGGCCCTTGGCTTGCAGCGCCTGCACCATCTGGCTGGCGGTTTCGCGCACGTCCCGATAGCTGGCGACCTTGTCGCCGAGGAACAGGCAGGGCTCATCGTTATAGCGGTTGAGGCCGTCTATCAGCAGGTGGGGCATCAGGGGCTGGTGTCGCAGTGCATCGATGGTCATGGTGTCTCCGAATAGTGGGGGTTGTTGGTCAACTTGTTGGACTTCAACGTTGCAGCGGCACAAGTCTAATCGATTGCATGGCGATACCAAGCTTTCTGTTGTCGTTCCGCAGTCCCAGTGACTGGGGACTGGCCGCATCGGGAAGGTGAAACTGGAAAGTCAATTCATTGTGTCCGACACACTCCGCCGGTATAGCGATACTGGTGCTCGCATTCCTGCGGTTCTCAATCCACTCGTGCACGACCACGTCGTTCACTGAGAGGCAGATTCGCTGACTCGACAACTTCTGCGGAACCAGGAATGTCCTGTATTCCAGTATCAATTCAAGCCCGGTTCTTACAAATTTACTGGGGATCCGCAGCGACAGCGCCGCCTTTTCAGCCTTTGTCCAACAGATACCGTCATTCTGAGGACTCCAACCGTAGTCGACTATTTTCCGCGCGTCTCCCTCGGTGCCGAACTCGATAGTAGAGCCCATTTCGTACTCGTAGTCAGAATACTGCGTGCTATCCACGGGCGTCAGGTGCATGGGTAGCGTGTTGGGTACAATTTCACCGCTGCTTCCCGATCCTTTGGCATACAAAGCAGAAAACAAGCCAAAAATCCCTAGAAAATGGTAGTTATTGTCCGACAGGGTCTGGTTGAATGCCGCGCTTTCGTCCGCATTGAAACCCATGGATTCCACGCATACGATCGCGGGTTTATATCGGTCAAAATCGAATTCCTGGAATACCTCATAATCATGACCCTCGACGTCGATGTTGAGAAAGTCAACCTGCTCAACATTCCAATCCGCCAGCAACTG
>JANNNL010000115.1:0-20876 GCA_031398525.1 Actinomycetes bacterium
AAGTTGACCTGGCGCTGACGACTCGCAGCCGGCTCGACGGAGCAACCTCGGCCGCGCAGAGCGGTGGTCGCGGCGACCCTTTTGCCGAACACAGAACGTTCGCCTTGCATGTTTCGCTAACGTGCCAGTGGGGGTTACGACATGAGCGACAACCACAACACCATCGACGACCTGATGCTGGAGAACCGCAAGTTCCCCCCGTCGGCCGACTTCAAGCGCCAGGCATTGGTCGCCGATACATCGCTGTACGATCAAGCCAGCGAGGACTACCAGGGCTTTTGGGCGCAACAGGCCGCCGAATTGGTCTCATGGGACACCGAGTGGGACACGATCTGCGAGTGGGATCTGCCATACGCCAAGTGGTTCGTCGGCGGCAAGCTCAATGTCTCGTACAACTGCCTGGACCGCCACGTCGAGGCCGGGCGGGGCGACAAGGTGGCGATCCACTGGGAGGGCGAGCCCGGCGACAGCCGCACCATCACCTACAACGATCTGCTCGACGAGACGAAGCGCTTCGCCAACGTCCTCAAGGGTCTTGGTGTCGCGAAGGACGACCGGGTCAACATCTACTTGCCGATGATTCCCGAGGCCGTGGTGGCGATGCTCGCGTGCGCGCGCATCGGGGCGGCTCACTCGGTGGTGTTCGGGGGGTTCTCGGCTCAGTCGCTCACCGACCGGATCAACGACGCCGAGGCGAAGGTACTGATAACAGCCGACGGCGGCTACCGCCGCGGCGAGGTGATGCCGTTGAAACCCGCAGCTGACGAAGCGTGCGAGACGACGCCATCGATCGAGCACGTCGTCGTTGTGAAGCGCGGTGGTAACGCGGTGACGATGGTCGACGGTCGCGACCACTGGTATCACGACCTGATCGCCTCGGCCTCGGATGATTGCCCCGCCGAGCCGATGGACTCCGAACAACTGCTCTTCTTGTTGTATACGTCGGGAACGACCGGCAAACCCAAGGGCATTATGCATACGACCGGCGGCTACCTGACGCAGGTCACGTTCACCCACAAGTACGTGTTCGACCTGCATCCCGAAACCGATGTCTATTGGTGCACGGCAGATGTCGGTTGGATCACCGGCCACAGCTACATCGTCTATGGACCGTTGTCGAACGGTGCGACCCAGGTGATCTACGAAGGCGTACCGAACTTCCCGGGCAACGACCGATTGTGGCAGATCGTCGAGAAGTACGGCGTCACGAAGTTCTACACCGCCCCGACTGCGATCCGCACGTTCATGAAGTGGGGGGCTCAAGAACCAGCCAAGCATGACCTGTCGTCGCTCCAACTCCTCGGCTCCGTCGGTGAGCCGATCAACCCCGAAGCGTGGATGTGGTATCACGAGCACATTGGGGGTTCGCGTTGCCCGATTGTCGACACGTGGTGGCAGACCGAAACGGGCGGCATCATGATTAGCCCGCTGCCGGGAGCAACTACGACCAAGCCCGGCTCGGCGACCTTCCCGCTGCCGGGGATCGGGGCCGAGTTGGTCGACGACGCCGGCAACCGGGTCGAGCGGGGCGGCGGGTATCTCACGCTGACCCAACCGTGGCCCGGGATGCTCCGGGGGATCTGGGGCGATCCTGATCGCTACCAGGAGACCTATTGGTCGCGCTTCCAAGGCCGCTATTTCGCTGGTGATGGGGCCAAGCTCGATGACGAGGGCTATCTCTGGCTGCTCGGTCGAGTCGATGACGTCATGAACGTGTCGGGACACCGTATTTCGACGACCGAGGTGGAGTCGGCGCTCGTCTCGCACCCCTCGGTCGCGGAAGCGGCGGTCGTTGGGGCCAACGATTCCACGACCGGTCAGGCGATCATCGCCTACGTCACGCTGCGCGGGGGTCTCGAGGTCAATGAACGGGCGTTGCGCGACCCTGTCGCCAAGGAGATCGGAGCGATCGCCAAGCCCAAGACGATCTATTTCACGCCCGATCTGCCCAAGACCCGCTCCGGCAAAATCATGCGGCGGCTGCTGCGCGATGTCGCTGAGGGTCGCAATCTGGGCGACACCACGACACTTGCCGACGCCTCCGTCGTCAACGAACTACAAAACCGCGTGTTGGAGGCACCAACAGAGGACTGACCCGGCGGCAATTCAACGACAGGCCCCGCAGCGGAGTCAACCAAATCGACCACGCCTCGTAGTCTTGTGAACGTCTGTTCCCACCTCAGGTGATTCGTGCGGACTATTCCACGCTCATGGGCGACGTTGTGTAGGAGTCATGTGGGGTCTCAACAGCATAAGGTCACTGTTGTGGAGCCAGTTCGACCATCCGACGATAGCCGCCTCGACGCCCTGATCGCCCGGGCGACGCAAGTGGCGGTGGAGAAGCATCCCGTCTCCACCGCTGGACCGCGCCGCTCTCGTCCGGTGCTCATCGGGATCGCCATCCTTGGGGTGGCGGCGATCGGCTCAAGCTATATCGTCGCCTCGCGGGGCCCCTCAGACAGCCGCACCGAGTCGACATCTGCCCCGGTGACGCCGTCCCCGGTCACGTCGTCGGCCGCAGTTTCCTCTGATACGAACACCACTTCCGACGGCGTAAACGCAGCACAGACGACGACCAGTGCGGCAACTTTGACACCGCTGGCGAGCACGACTTCCTCGGCTCCGGGCGTACCGGAGACGATCGCACCGACGACCGGACCCCGAGCGACCGTGCCCACCGAAGAGGGGTTGCTCGCCGGTCCTCCGTCGATGAGTTTGCCAGGTGGCCAGCCATGGCCCAACGGGTTGTACCAGGACGACATCATGTACTTGCGGGGCACGGTGCCATCGGAGGAGATCGGTGGCGATCTGCAGCAACGCGCCGAGGAGATTCTCGGGGCAGCCAATGTGCGCAACGAACTGATCATCGATCCATCCGTTCCGAAGGTCGAGACGGTCATCGTTCGGCTTGGCAACTCCGTGTTGTTCAAGAGTGGAGACTTCGACATTCCACCCGAGTCCGAGCCAGGATTTCTGCTTTGGGCGGCGTTTCTGGCGTCCAACCCCAGCGTGACCGTGACCGTGATTGGGCACGCAGATTCGCGAGGTACCCCCGAGTCGAATCAGCAACTTGCCCTGCAACGTGCCCAGGTGGCTGCGGAGCGCATCACCCGCAACGGCATTGACCTGTCGCGAGTGACCGCGATCTCGCGAGGCGCCGACGATCCGGTCGCAGCCAACGACACCCGAGAGGGTCAGGCCCTCAACCGACGGGTGGAGTTCGCCGTCACTGGTTTACTCAGTGCATAGGCGTAACCTCGCAGCGTAGACATGCGACAGAGAGTTCCTGGTCGACTGAGGGCTTCGTTCGAGCCGATCGAATCATTGACCACAATGGGTGACCGGAGGCTACTGCGGGTCGGGATAGCATGGAAGTCATGTTGAGGCGTCCCCGGTCATGAGCGATTTTTCACCACTTGAGGACGAGCGCCTCTCTGCGCTGCTCGCAACCGCGCAATTGCTGGCGGCCGACTCGTCGGTCACGCCCTCGGCGTCGCCACCTCCGACCCGCTCCCGACGGACGCTCGCCCTCGCCGCAGTCGTTGTCGTGGTTGGTTTGGCAGCTGGAGGGTTCGTGCTGTCTCGGCGGGGTACAGAAGATGACCAGGCCCGGACACCCACTGCGACGACGGTGGCTGTCGTCCAGGACGCTCCGGCTTCGGTCTCGTCCGACGATGTACCCGTGGAGACCGTTCTGCGTGTCGTACCATCGACGGCAGCAACTCTCACCACAACGGCCACGATCACCACCTCCACTGTCGCCAGTGCGCCAGGTTCGGCCGCGCCCGACGTCTCGTCGGCACCGACGGTCCAGCTGCTCACCGGGACCCCGGCGGAGTTCCTGCCAGGCGGTCAGCCGTGGCCGAACGGGCTGTACATCGACGCAATCATGCACATGCGGGGAACCGTGCCCGACGAGCAGACCAGCCGGGACCTCCAGCAGCGAGTCGAGCAAATTCTCGGGGCTGGCAGCGTCAGCAACGAGTTCGTCATCGATCCGACCGCTGCTGCCGTCGAGACCGTCATTGTTCGCCTGGGGCAATCGGTGCTGTTCAAATCGGGCTCCGACGAGATCAACCCGGAGTACTACGGCGGCTTTGCCCTGTGGGGCAGCTTTCTGCAGAGCAATCCCGACGTCACGATGACCGTCATCGGCCATACCGACGACCAAGGCACGGTGGAGTACAACCTGAAGCTCTCCCAGCAGCGGGCTGAGGCTGCCCGTCAGAAAATCATCGAGAACGGGATCGACGGATCGCGGGTCGACGCCGTCTCCGTTGGCTTCGAAGACCCCATCGCCGACAACGACACCTCGGTGGGGCGGGCGTTGAATCGTCGAATCGAGTTCGCCGTCACCGGTCTTTTCGTCCGCCCGGACGAGTGATTCACCGGGAAATCAACCAAGTGAGTCAATCGCCCACTCGGCAACAGTGAACGCACCGAGGCCGTGTGGGTCAAGGAGAGCTTCGGATTCGCTGATTCGACTCCTCGCCCGCATGGCTTCCAACCCCGGCCGGCTGGCCTGCTCCTGCCAGATTCGCCGTCCCTCGTCGACCAGTTCATCAATCCCCCACCGCTGCAGAAACTGAGTCTGGGAGCGCAACCGATCGGGTTCACCCATCGCGATGATCAGCTGGTCAAGGCAGACCTGGGTCGTGATGTCCTGGCGACCGACGTCACTGAGATAGTGGGTGCCGCGACCGTGATCGCGGTACGTCCGTAGCCATTCCCGCCACGGGCGCATGGCCAACTCGGCGGTTTGCGGCGTGATGTAATCGATCACGATCAGCTGCCCGCCCCGCAAGAGCTGCCGCGCACCGAGTATCCACTCGGCTGCTGCGGTCTGAATCGGGGCGCGCGCGCCGTGGGGCGCGACCGGTGGAAGGCACGCAGGGGCACCGGCGAGACGGGCGAGCGTCTCGACCCAACGACCGCTGTGCATCGAGGCCATCGCCTCATGCCAGCCACCGTCGTAGACCGCCAGGCGAAACGGGAGATTGTCGAGGAGTTCGTTGGCGAGGATCACACCCATGAACGGTGTCTCGGGCATCGTTGCCCGGGAATTGACTCCGGTGGGGTGGAGTGCTCGCTGCCGCGACGAGACCTCGACGCACACGTATTGGTCACTTCGCTTGCCGAGACATTCCGGTTGGGCCGCCAGAATCGATCGGGCCAACGTTCCGGGCCCGGCTCCGGCCTCGACGATCAGGAAGTCGTCGGGGCAGCCGAGTCGCTGCCAGACGTCATCGATCGCCCGGGCGAGCACGGTGCCGAAGAGCGGGCCGACCTCGGGCGAAGTGATGAAGTGACCCCGACGGCCGGCCTGGCCCCCAGCGGTGTAGAAACCGTTCGTCCCATAGAGGGCCATACTCATGAACTCATCGAACCTCAGCGGGCCGTCGGCGGCCTCTGGAAGTTGCCCGGGGGTCACTTACGGGATGAGTGCGCCGGTGAGCGTGGAGAGGTCGCCGAAGCGCAGGACGACGCCGGGCAGGACGCCGATGAGCAGGGTGGCCACGGCGCAGATCGTCAGCGCGGCAACCAGCGAACTGGGGACCTTGATCGGAGCTACGTCACCGTCGGGTGCCGGCTTCATCCACATCTCGCGCAGGATCGTGCCGTAGTAGGCGAGGGCGATGACCGAGTTGATCGCACCGACAACGGCCAGCGCGGCACCCCAACTGGTGCCGGGCGACAGGACCGCCTTGAAGGCGGCAAACTTGGCGATCCAACCACCGAGCGGGGGAAGTCCGGCCAGCGAGGCCATGAACATCGTCATCACGACGGCAAGACCCGGAGCGTAAGAGAACAGGCCACCGAACGAGGAAATCTCACCCGAGCGGGTCTTGCGCGACACCGCCAGGATCACGGCGAATGCCCCGAGGTTCATTGCTGCGTAGACGAGCAGGTAGGTGACCACGGCGGTGAGCGGCTGCTCGCCGGCCTCGGCCATGTCGGCTACGGCGAGGGGCATGAGGATGAACCCGCCCTGGCTGACCGACGAGTACGCCAGCATGCGCACGATGTTGGTCTGCTTCAGCGCCAACACGTTGCCGACAGTCATCGTGATAGCGGCGACAACGCCGATGAACGGCTGCCAGATTTCCCCGGCGGTTGGGAACGCGCCGTAGATCAACGCAACGAGAGCAACGAAGCCGGCAGCCTTGGAGGCAACCGACAGGAAGGCCGTAATCGGCGTGGGAGCACCCTGGTAGGTGTCGGGGGCCCAGGTATGGAATGGAACGGCCGACACCTTGAAGAAGAAGCCGACCAACACGAATACGATGGCCACGACTCCGACCGAGCTGGTGCCGTTGGAGCGGGTGTAGTCGCCAATGCCCGAAAGAAGCGTGGTGCCGCTTTCTCCGTAGAGCAGCGACATGCCGTAGAGCATGATCGCCGAGGCGAACACACCCAGCAGGAAGTACTTCGTACCGGCCTCGTTCGACCGGACGTCCCGCTTGCGCCAAGCGGCGAGCATGTAGGCCGGAATCGACAGGAATTCGAGAGCGACGAAGATCGAGATGAGGTCGCGACTCGAACCCATCATGACCATGCCGAGGATCGACGACAGCAGCAAGAAGTAGTACTCCCCGCGGTGGTAGTCGCCCTCTTCCACGTAGTTCTGAGAGAGCAGCACGACCACGTAGCCGGCGATGACGAACAGTGCCTTCACGACCAGCGAGAAGTCGTCGACGACGTAGCCGCCGTTGAACATCGAGCGGGCCGGGCCGCTGTCGACGGCGAGCGTGAGGATTGGGATGAACGACAGCAAGAGGCCGAACCCGGCGACCGAGGCGAGAATCCAGCGTCGTGTCTCGTCGATGAACAAATCGACGATGACCAGCACACAGACCACGCCGGCGAGCACGATCTCGGGAGCGAGCGCGTGATAGTCGACCGTGGGCGACTTCCACGGCGCAGCTTGGGCGAGGAGGGTAGCGAGCACGATCAGGGCGCCTTGAATGCCTTGAGGGCGACCTGGACGGCGGGATCGAGCACCTTGAACATCAACTGCGGGTAGATGCCCAGTACGAGGATGCCGATCAGCAACGGCGTCCAGGCGATCCATTCGAAGATGCCCACGTCATGGATGTCGGAGTGGTGATCGTCATCGTTTGCAGCGGCACCAACCGACTGGGCGACGGCGACGGCTGGGGCGTCATGGGCTCCGTGAGCGTGGGAATCGTGGCCGTCGTGGCCGTCGCCATGACCGGCGAACTCAGCGGTCGGCTCACCGAAGGCGGTGCGCTGGTAGAGCCACAACAGGTAGGCGGCGGCGAGCACCGTGCCGATGGCGGCGATGACCATCAACACCCGGAAGAGAGTCTCGTTCAAGCCCTCGGCCGGGCTGTAGGCCGACAGGATGGCCGGGAACTCGCCCCAGAACCCGGCCAGCCCCGGGAGGCCCAGCGAGGCCATTGCACAGAAGCCGAGAATCCACCCGAGCTTGGGCATCTGCTTGAGCATGCCGCTGAGCCGCTTGATCTCGAGGGTGTGGTAGCGCTCTTTCACCGATCCGGCGACGAAGAAGAGCATGCCGGTGATCAGACCGTGGGCGACCATGCCGAACATCGCCGCGTTCATGCCGAGTGGCGTGAGGGTCGAGATGCCGAGCATCACGTAGCCCATGTGGGCAACCGACGAGAAGGCGATCAGGCGCTTCATATCGGTCTGGGCGAGGCAGCCGAGCGCACCGTAGATGATGCCGATGACGGCCAGGATGCCGATCCACGGAGCCCAGGCCTTGGCCCCTTCGGGCAGGATCGGGATGGCGATGCGCACGAAGCCGTACGTTCCGAGCTTCAGCAGGATGGCGGCCAGGATCACCGAGCCCTGCGTGGGGGCCTGCGTGTGGGCGTCGGGCAGCCAGGTGTGGAACGGGAACATCGGCACCTTGACGGCGAACCCGACGAACATGCCGGCGAAGATCCAGATCTGCACGTTGCGGCTCAGACCGGCACCCTCTTCGATCAAACGCAGGATCGAGAAGCCGTGGTCGCTGTCGGCACCCTTTGTTTGGAAGAACAGGGCGAGGAAGGCGACGAGCATCAACGCCGAACCGAACATCGTGTAGAGGAAGAACTTCAGCGACGCGTACTGGCGATTTTCGCCGCCCCACACGCCGATCATGAAGTACATCGGCAGGAGAACGAGCTCGAAGAACACGAAGAACAAGATGAGGTCTTGGGCGATGAACGTGCCCGCCATACCCACTTGGAGCACGAGCATCAGGATGTAGAACGCCTTGGGGTTGCCGGGCGACGGCACGTGATTCCACGAATAGATCATCACCAACAGCGTGATGATCATCGACAGGATGTAGAGCGGCAGACTCAACCCGTCGAGACCGACGATGTATCGGCTCGAGATCACGTCGATCCACTTATTGTCGACGAAGAACTGGAGCTTCTCGCTCTGGTCGTAGTCGAACTTGATCAGCGTGATGATGCCTATCACCAACGTCGCCGCCGCAGTGATGACGGCTATGCCCTTGGCGGTCACCTCGTCGTGCTTGGGCACGAAGACCATCAGCACCACCCCCACGAGGGGGAGGAACGTGCCAACGCTCAGGAGCCAGTTTTGATCAGAAAGCATTGGTGCTCCCTCAGGAATTCACGATGACGAGGACGAGGGCGCCGATAGCTGCGGCTGAGAACAGCAGCGCCCCGTATTGATTGACCTTGCCGGACTGCATGGGTTGTAATGCCCCTCCGGTAGCCCGAGCTGAACTGCCCGAGCCGTTGACGATGCCGTCGACCAAACCTTGATCGACGTACTTGTAGACGAGTTCGCCCGTGCGGCGACCGCCCTTGCCGGCACCGTTGACGATGCCGTCGAGGATGTTCTGGTTGACCCAGTAGGCCGCCGACGAGATCGGCCCGGTGATGCCGCGAACGATGACCTTCTCGTAGAGGTGGTCGAGGTAGTACTTGTTCACCAGGAACTTGTGGCCAGCACCGGCGAGTTTGTTGCGACTAGTGAGGCCCTTGAGCGCGAACGCCTTGTCGCCGAACAGACCGCGGCACAGGAACAGGCTCACGAGGAAACCCAGGGCGACGAGGGCTAGGCCGGGGACCGTGTTCATCCACTTGAACTCGGGCGGATGCGGCAGCGCCATCGGGTCGTGCTCACCGAAGGGCAAGCCGGCCGATGAGATCATCCAATGCTCGAACCGCAGCCACGACTTCCCGAGGGGCGCCGCATTGAGGTAGCCCGAGATGAGGGCGAGGACTCCAAGGATCAACAACGGGGTCGTCAGCTGCCAGGGCGAGTCGCTCGGGGCGAACGGCAACGGCTTGCCGTGGGCCACGGTCGCGCCGTGATCGTCATGCGCATCGTGGCCGTGCGCATCGCCGTGATCGGCGGCAGCATCGGCGGCGTGCTCATCGTGGTGTTCCTCGCCGAGGAAATGGGCGGCGGCGCCGCGGGCCTTACCAAAGAAGGTGAGGTATGTGGCCCGGGTCATGTAGGCGGCAGTCATGCCGGCACCGATGATCCCGATGTAATAGAAGACGGTGTAACCGTTGTACTTGGCCGAGTCGATGATCTCGTCCTTCGAGAAGAAGCCGCTGATGAACGGCACACCGCACAACGCCAGGGTCGAGACCATCCACGTGGCGAAGGTGACCGGCATCTTGCGGGCCAGACCGCCCATGTCCTTCTTCATGTCGAAGCTGTGGTGGCTGGCCGTGTGGCTGACCGAACCGGCACAAAGAAACAGGCAGCACTTGAAAAACGCGTGGGTGAAGATGTGGAACACCGCCGGCACCCAGGCCCCGACGCCGAGGCCCATCATCATGTAGCCGAGCTGTGAGACCGTCGAGTAGGCGAGTACCTTCTTGATGTCGTTCTGCACGAACGCCAGGCCGGCGGCGATGAGAATCGTAATGCCGCCGATCACGGCGATCAGGTTGAAGCTCTGCCCGAGCAGATTGATGTCGAGCCCGACATGGAACACCGGGTAGAGCCGGGCAACGAGGAACACACCGGCGACAACCATCGTCGAGGAGTGCAGCAGCGATGACACCGGGGTCG
This sequence comes from Actinomycetes bacterium, assembly GCA_031398525.1. GTDB lineage: Bacteria > Actinomycetota > Acidimicrobiia > Acidimicrobiales > Ilumatobacteraceae > JANMJD01. The sequence goes on from JANNNL010000115.1 coordinate 10,039, forward strand.
GCCCGGCCATTGCGTCAGGCAGCCACGTATGCAACGGGAACTGGCCGCTCTTACCGATAGCGGCAATGAACAGGGCAACAGCCGCCCACATCAACACCTTCTTCGACTCGAACTCCCCCGCCGCAGCCATCTCGTTGATCTTGGAGATGTCGAGCGTCTTGAAGATGCCGAGCAGCATCGCAGTGCCGACGAGCAGCCCGATGTCACCGGTACGCACCGTGAGGAACGCCTTGAGCGCCGCCTTTGAGTTCGCCGTCTCTTCCCACCAGTGACCGATGAGCATGAACGAGCAGAGGCCCATGATCTCCCAGCCGAGAATCAGCTGGCTCATATCCGGGGCGAGCACCATGGCGAGCATGCCCGAGGAGAACAGCACCAGCGAGGCGAAGAAGTGGGTGAAGCGACGGTCGCCGCGGACGTACTCGGTGGAGTAGAGCAGCACAAGTGTGGAGATGAACGTGACGAGGAGCAGCAGCATTACGGCGAGGCCGTCGATATGCGAGCCAATCGTGAACGAGAGCGCTCCAGACTCCCACCAGGTCCACGTATGACGGACCGGAGCCACGTGATGCTCCTCCTCGCCAGCACCCTCCTCGGCAACGGCACCCTCGACAGCGTGCGTACCCTCTTCGGTGGCCACACCCTCTTCGGCAACGGCGCCTTCCTCGGCGTGCGCGCCTTCCTCGGCAACCGCACCTTCCTCAACCGCCGCACCCTCGACTGCGTGCGTCGCCGATTCGGCAGGCGGGGCGTCGTTGTAGTCGATCCATTGTTTGGCCGTGCCACCGGCAATGACCAGGGCGGCGACCATCGCCACGAGAGCAATCTCGGAGCCACCCTTGGGCATCTTCTTGCCGAAGAAGATGATGCCGAAGAACGCAATAGCCGGGATCAGCGGGATCAGCCAGGCGTGTTCAAGAAACCACATGCGCGCCTCAGCCCTTCATCTGCGAGAGCTCGTCCAGCGCGATGGAGCGCCGATTCCGGTAAATCAACAGCACCAGGCCAAGGCCCACACCAACCTCGGCGGCGGCCACGGCGATGATGTACAAGGCAAACGTCTGCCCGGCCACGTCGCCGTGCTTCAGCGAGAACGCCAGCAGGTTGATGTTGACCGAGTTGAGAATCAACTCGATCGACATGAGCACCAAGACCGCGTTCTTGCGGGCGATGACGCCGTAGACCCCAATGCAGAACAGCGCGGCACCAAGGAGGAGGAATTCGTTGATCAACATGCGCTCAGTCCTTCCTGGCCAAGACGATCGCACCGATGACGGCGGCGAGGAGCACGAACGACAGCGCCCAGAACGGCAGGAGGTAGTCGCCGAAGATCGAGTCGGAGACCGAGGTGATCGCTTGGGTTCCCGCCGGATCGGCGAGATTGCCGGTCTCGAAGCTCTGCGGGAGGCGCTCATCGCGGAAGGTGTCGATCAGCGCATAGCCGAGCGTCCCAGCGAGCAGCAGCGCAACCGGGATTCCGACGAGATATCCCTTGTTGTTCAACCCGGCCTCGCCACCGATCGAGGCACGGGTGAGCATTGCGCCGAAGAGGAACAGCACCATCACCGCCCCGATGTAGACGAGCACCTGAGTGACGGCGACGAACTCAGCGGCGAGCAGAAGGTACTGAGCCGCCGCGCCACTCATTACCAGCACGAGCCAGAGGGCGGCGTGAAAGACGTTGTTCGAGGTGACGACCCGGATTGCCGCGACGATCATCACTAGGGCGATGATGCCGAATCCGACTTGTTGGGCGACGTTGATGTCGTTGGCGAGTGCGATCATCACTTCTTCTTCTTGTCCGCGCCGACTTCAAGCTCGGGCGCTTCAGGAACGGTTTCCATCCACTCGCCGAGCTTGGTCTTGTCGTGGAGCAGGTCGGCGATGCGGGGCTCGGAGTACTCGTACTCCGGGCTCCAGAACAAGGCGTCGAACGGGCAGACCTCGACGCAGATGCCGCAGTACATGCACAGCGCGTAATCGATGTCGAAGCGGTCGAGTTTGTTGACCTGACGAGGCTTGCCGCCGGCGCGCCGGGCCGGGGCCATTTCCTTGTGACCCTCGATGTAGATACACCAGTCGGGGCACGAGCGGGCGCACAGCATGCACGAGGTGCAGTTGTCTTCCCGCAGGGCGATGACACCACGAGCCCGGATGGGCGGCGCTTCCTTCTCGCGGGGGTACTGGACCGTGTTGGCCCCGCCGCCCAGCTTCTTGGGCTTGATGGTCTGTGCCATCGTCCCAAATGTGACCCCGAGCCCCTTGACGAGGCCCGGGATTTTCGGCTTGAGCCCCACTAGAACGCCACCGTTCTAGTGGTGGGCTTGATCTCCGCTGCGCTTTGATCTCGCGCCACTCGGCAGCTCGGCCGCTGGCGCTTTCCCTCACTGCGTGTGAGTAAGTCGTTCATCAGAACGCCACCTTCAGGATTGCGGTCACCATGATGTTGACGAGCGAGATCGGGATGAGGGCCTTCCAGGCGAAGCGCTGGAGCTGGTCCTCACGGAACCGGGGGTACGAGAAGCGCACCCACATGATGATGAAGCTGAGCAGCATCATCTTGGTGAGCATGATGAACGGCCCGGCGAAGTTCATCCAGTTGGCAACCTCGCCGAGATTGTCCCAACCGAACCACTGAAACGGAACGCCCCAGCCGCCGAGGAACAACGCCGAGGCGATCAGGGCGAACACGCCGGCGGTGGCGAACTCGGCGATGAAGAAGATGAGGAAGCGGAAGCCCGAGTACTCGGTCATGTAGCCCGCGACCAGCTCTGATTCGGCGATCGGCATATCAAACGGTGGCTGGGTGAGTTCGGCCTGTACGGCGATCATGAACACCACGAACCCGACAAACTGGGTGATGACGTAGGGATTGCCGAGCCACGAGAAGCCAAAGATCGAGTCGCCGTTCTGGCGGGCAATGATCGTGTTCAGGTTCATCGACTCGGCCTGGATCACCACACCGATGACGGCAAGCACCATCGGCAACTCGTAGGCAATGAGCTGGCCCGCGGCGCGCAGACCACCGAGCAGCGAGTACTTGTTGGCCGACGACCAGCCGGCCATCAGAATGCCGAGCACGCTGATCGACGAGACGGCCAGCATGTAGAACACGCCCGCTTCGAAGTTGGTGAACCACGCATCGGGACCGAACGGCACGACGGCGATCAATAAGAACGTCGAGGCCAACACGATCAACGGGGCCATTTTGAAAATGCGCTTGTCGGCACCGTCGGGCGACAGGTCTTCCTTCTGCAGGAACTTGCCGACCTCGGCGAAGAGCTGCATCGAGCCGTACGGGCCGGCTTCCATGGGCCCGAGACGACTCTGCATAAAGCTCATCATCTTGAACAGGAAGAGGTACACGATCGTGCCGGCGGGCAGCAGCACGGCGACAATGCCGCCGAGCACCCGGAGCAACGATGCACCCCAATAGGGAATGGACGCGATCATCGGTCGATGTCTCCGAGGATGAAGTAGAGCGAGGCGAGCACCGTGATGATGTCAGGCACGAACACGCCCTTGAGCACCCAAGGGGTGATCGAGACGTTGTTGAAGCTGGCCGAGCGGATCTTTACCCGGAACGGGCCGGTATCACCCTTCGAGACGACGTAGTAGCCCATTTCGCCGAGTGGATTCTCGGTCGATACCCAGGCTTCGCCCTCGGGCACCTTGATGATGCGCGGCACTTTGGCCATGACGGGCCCGGCGGGCATCGTGTCGATCAACTGGTCGACGATCTTGGTGGCTTCGCGGACTTCCTGCAGGCGAATCCAGCACCGGGCGAACGAGTCGCCGTCGGGGTGGGTCCACACTTTCCACTCGGCCTTGTTCCATGCCATCGGCAAGCTCTGATCGCGTCGGAGGTCCCAGTCGACTCCAGAGGCCCGCAGGTTCGCGCCCGACAGACCGTACGAGAGCGCAACGTCTTTAGGGATAACGCCGATGCCACGGGTACGGGTCTGGAAGATCTCGTTGCCGAACAACAGGTCTTCCATCGTGTCGCAGAACGTGCGTAGCTTCTTCATGACGGCTTTGGTTTCGTCGATAAAGCCCTTGGGCAGGTCGTCCTTCAGGCCGCCGATGCGGTCGAAGTTGGGGTGGAATCGACCACCGGTGGCCGATTCGATGAGGTTAAGCACGTACTCACGATCACGGAAGGCCAGGAAGACCGGGGTCACCGCACCGAGTTGCACCCCGAGGTCGCCGAGGAACAACGAGACGTTGGCGATGCGCGACAACTCGAACAGGATCGTGCGGATGTACTGGGCACGAGGCGGGGCCTCGACCTCCATCAGCTTCTCGGCGGCGAGGATGAACGGCACCTCGTTGGCGAAGCTACCGAGCCAGTCGATGCGGTTGATCAGCGTGGTGACCTGGGGAAACGTGCGAACCTCGGTGAGCTTCTCGTAGCCGCGGTGCATATATCCGGCCGACGGCTCGGCCCATACGACTTGCTCGCCGTCGAGGCGGGCGATGATGCGCAGCGTGCCGTGGGTGGCGGGGTGCTGGGGGCCGATGTTGAGGGTCATACCCTCGGTTTCGAGCTCCACATTGACCCGGGCGTCGGCGGCCTGGGCGGCGATATAGGCCAGTTGTTGGCGATCTCCGAGCATCGTCATGATGCATCCTCCTCATCGCTGGCAACCCCGGGGAGCGGCTCGACATCGACGATGCCCGGCCACGGCTTGACCATGCGAGCCAGCAGCGGGAAATCCTTGCGCAGGGGGTGGCCTTCGAACTCCATCGGCAGGTACATGTTGCGCAGATCGTTGTGACCGGCGAAGCCGATGCCGAACATCTCGTGGGCCTCGCGTTCGTGCCAGTTGGCTCCGGCATACACCGCGATCCACGAGTCGACGACCATCGACTCGGGCACATCGACCTTCAGGGTGATGCCGACTTTGTGGCGACTCGACGACACCCGGGCGAACACCTGGAAGCGGGTGCTGCCACCGGCGTATCCCTGGCGAATCGTGTCGTCACGCTCGGGCGGCGGGGCCGTCGGGTCGTCTTCGCCCTTACCGAACGGCGAGGGCATCCAGTCGATCGCCGACAGGAAGCAGAAGTAGTCGAAGCCCATCGCCTTGACGGCGTCGCCGGCGGCCTTCCATGACGACGTGGCCACCCGGACCCATAGGTCGTCGCCGGGCTTGAGTACGTGGTCTTCCACGGCGTCACCGAGATGGCGTCGAAGGTCGGCAACGAATCCCTCGCGTAGCAGGTCACCAGGGATTTCTGCGATCACATCACTCACGCGAACCACCTCCGACTCCTGCTCCGGCCGCCAGGGCCACGGTTCCTTCGCCCCGCCAGCGAGCGCCCATATCTTCGGTCTTGATCCGCTGCTGCAGGAGCACGATGGCTTCGAGCAACGCTTCGGGACGGGGCGGGCAGCCGGGTACGTAGATGTCGACTGGGATGATCTGGTCGACGCCCTTGGTCACCGAGTAGCTGTCCCAGTAGGGGCCGCCACAGTTGGCGCACGAACCCATAGAGATGACGTACTTCGGCTCGGGCATCTGCTCATAGAGCCGCTTGATCGACGGCGCCATCTTGTCGGTGACCGTGCCCGAGATGACCACCAGGTCGGCCTGGCGCGGCGACGCCGGCAGCGGGATAACCCCGAGCCGCATCACGTCGTAGCGCGGGGACGCGAAAGCTGCGCCCATCTCAATGGCGCAGCAGGCGAGACCCCACTGATAGACCCACATCGAATACGACCGTCCGAGGTTGAACAGCTGCGTGAGGGGCTTCGGCAACCGGCCCTTGTCGACCAGACCCATAAGAAATACGTCGCTTTCGATCAGACCCAGCGCAGAACACCCTTGCGCCAGGCATACACCAGGCCAAGCAAGAGCACGAAGACAAAGACACCCATTTCAACCAGCCCGAACCCGGCGTAGCGCTCGAGTTGGGTGGCCCACGGGAAGATGAACACGGCCTCAACATCGAAGATGACGAAGAGCAGAGCAAACACGTAGTAGCGGATTTGGCTCTGCGACCAGCCGCTGCCGACCGCGTCGACACCGCTCTCGTATGCCATCCGCTTTTCGGGCGTTGGGCGGCGCGGCCGTAGCAAGCTACCGATACCGAGGAGGAGGGAGGCAAGGAGTACCCCGATGGCTCCAAAGAAGACCACGACGAGATAGCTCCGGAGGAACTGGGACATCGGATGCGACGCTACTACGGCCCGTGAATCGACTCACAAAGCGAGCGACTGAGGTCACACGGAACCGGGACCGGGCTACGCCAGTTGGGCCGTCACGCTGACCGTTCGAGACGAGGCGATGCAGGTCGCAGCCTCGACTGTCGACACATTGACCGTGCCCGCCAACGTCAACGCCTTCATTCCCGAAACCACCGGAGACGGGGCAATCGAGAACGGGGCGACCGTGATCACCAGCGAGGTGGGGACCACAACCTCGTCGCAAGAATCGCCGAAATCGGAGCGCACCGGGCTGGTCCCCTGATACGTCGTGCCGTTGAATACGAGAGCAGTCGGGTCGAACCACGTACTGGCGGCTATATACCCTGTTGTTGCATCACCGGTGATGGTCAGGTCGGGGGGGAACGACTCGACGGCACAGGCGATCTCAGGGTTCGCATAGCCGGTGCATACGTCGACGGTCCCCGACACCGTCAGCACGTACACCCCCGTCGGGTCGGCAGCCGCCACCATGGTCAGGTCGAGCGGGAAGAGCGCGGCATAGGCCCCGGCTTGAGCTTGAGCGGCGTCCCGGTCGGCAATCGCCGTGGAGAGTTCAGTTTGTACGGCACCGATCTTCTGCTCTGCATCGGTCACCGTCCCCTCCGCCACTGTTTGCAAGGCGCCGAGCCGGGTCGCCAAATCGGTGGACTCGCCCCGGAGCAGAGCGAGATCGCGCTCAAGTTCGGCGATGCGAGCAGCCTTGGTGTCGGCGTTGGATGTGGCATTCACCGCCCAGGCACCGAGGCCGAGGGACGTGGCAACCAGCGCGGCAGCCACCAATTTGGCGGCCCGCGACCAACCCGACTTGGGCTCGGGATACGGATTGGGGGATGGTTCAAACGGTGTGCGCCGACGGGTGTCAGCTGCCAGCGTCCCGGTTGGAGCTGCGGTCCGACCCTGGGTGCGGGCCTCGGCCGGTGCATCCGTGGTCGTCGTCGGACCACCCGCCGCGACGATCGCACCCGGCGGCGGGGGCGGGGGCGGCGTGGAGTAGGCAACTCCCGGAATCTGCGCCGCGTTCGGCGACCATGGATCGAGGTCGGCGTCGGCGTCGGCGGCAATCGTCAGTGGGGCCGGGACGGGTAGCGACGCGGGTCGAGCGGGCGCCGCAGCCGACTCGCTAGCTCGCAGATCCTCATTTGCTGTCATCGGATTCACACTCCTCGCCGAAACTTGGCCGTCCGGGATGGTAGGCCCACTCGAACTCGAAACCCGAGTCCAACTGATCGGCAGCGTGGTTATTCGTCACCGAGTTCTCCCTACCAGAGGTGACGATGGTCAGGAATCCCACAAATAGAGATCTTTTGAAGCCAAAAACCTCTCCCAGCGCTGAGCGGTCCCATACGTCCACCACTCTCCACGCTGAGAGATTTCAGCCCCCGAGGACCAGGAGGGCCTCGTCGTCGGCCTCTGGCGCCTCGGACCGGTTGGGTACCGGGCCCAGGGCGTCACCACGGGAGCCCGCCACACCGGGGCGACCCTCACTCACCCGCAACACGGCCTTGCTGTCCATGACATCACCGGACGACTCGATCAACGGATCAAGGTTCGGGAAGTCCGACGGGTCAGCCGAGATTGAATCAAGCCGACCGACGAGCCCGTTCACGGTCTCGCCAACATTGTTGAGCGCCCGAATGAGCACATCGCGACCCCTCAAGAGATCGTCAATTTGTCGACACGTTTCGTTGCGTCGGGCGGCGAGGTCGAGCAACATCTGACGGCGGTGAGCGGTGGCCTCACTGAGCATCTGGCGGGCATCGTCGGCGGCCGAACGACGCTCGTTGATCGCGTCGGTGTTCGCCTCGTTGCGCATGCGCTTGGAATCCTCGGTTGCGTTTTCAATCGCCGTGCGAGCCTTCTCCTCGGCTCGGTTGACAACGCCAGCCGCAGTATCGCGAGCCGCGCTCAGCAGGCGGGTGGTCTCCTCGCCGAGATACTGGGCGATCGAGCCTTCGTCCATGCCAGCATTGGCGCGGGCTTCAAGCGCCGTGTTCTTGTCGCGCAGCTCCGCATTCTCACCGGCGAGACGCTGAAGTTCAGCGCTCACCGCCCGGGCGAAGGCCTGCACCTCGACGGGGTCATACCCCTTCCGGACTACCTGGAAGTCCGCATGAGCCACCTCGCCCGGCGAAGGCGTATCAAGAAGCCACTCGTTCGTCTGCATAGGTCGCTGACATTACGACCAGATGACAACTGAAACCATAGGCAGAACGAATCTTTGCGCGAAGCGACCCCGTTCAACTACCGAACGGGGTCGCCTTGCGCTAGACGTGACAAAATGGCCCGCTGCCGGGTGAATCTGGCCTCAGCCGAGAGCGTCGAGCTCCCGCTCGATCGCCATCAACTCCTCCTTGCTGCCCTGGACTTTGGGTCCTTTGAACCACTTCTTCCCGCTCAGCTCCCAGTACAGCCAGAAGACCAGGGCCGAGCCGATGATCAGCGGGCCGGTGAAGTTGAAGTTGTTCTGGTGGAAGACGCCGTCGGTCTCGCCGAATGGCTGCCAGAACGGCCGGAAGATCGGGGAGAAGAACAAGACCGTGATCAACGCGATCCAGGCGAGCGCGGTCCAGCCGACGAGCTTGTGCTTGCCCTTGAGGTTCCACGGACCGGGCACAAAGTTCGGGTTCGTCAACCGCAAATAGATCGGGAGGCCGTACGAGATGTACAGCCCGATCACGCAGATGCCGGTCATGGCGAAGAAGGCCGTGGAGTAGCCGCCCTTCTGATAGAGCGACAACGAACCGACAATGGCGGCCAGGACGACACCCAGCCAGATCGAGTTCGTTGGCGTCCGAGTCTTGGGGTTGATCTTGTGCCAGAACTGCGAACCGGGTAGGGCACCGTCACGGCTGAAGGCGTAAATCATTCGGCTGTTCGCCGTCACTGAGGCCATTCCGCAGAAGAACTGGGCAACGATCGAGATCAGGATCAAGAACTTCGCCAATCCCCCACCGACGGCGATGTGCAGGAGCCGCGGAGCGGCATTCACCAAGAAGGCGTCGTCGGTCGGGAACGTATTTGTCTCGCTTCCCGCACCGAAGGCAATGTCGTAGAACCGATCTTTCGGAATCGCCAACGTCATGGCCAGGTTCAGAATGAATGCCGCGATCGCCGACACGTAGATGGAACGAACGATGGCCTTGGGTGCTTCGGTGCGGGCACCGACCGTCTCTTCCGACACGTGAGCCGACGCGTCAAACCCGGTAATCGTGTACTGCGCCAGCAGCATGCCGAGGCCGAACATGTACGCAATGGTGAAGAATCCCTGGCTGGGCCAACCGATTGCTGCAAGATCAGGGGCCTTGTCGAGCAGGCCGACCCCGTTCCCGTCGGGAGCCCCGTTGGCCATGAGCACCACGAAGATGACCAACACACCCACCACGTGCCACCACACGCTGACGTCACCGAGCAGCTTGACAAGCTTGACACCAAAGGTATTCAGCAGGCCGTGAACCGCAAGAATGATCAGGTAGATAACGAAGATTTTCCCAGCGGTCAGGGTGAAATCGGCATTGTTCATTCGTATGAAGAAGCCGATGAAGATGGCCAAGGCGTAGTCGACCGAGGCTATCACGCCGATCTGGCCGAGCAAGTTGAACCAACCGGTGAACCACGCCCATTTCGGCCCGTTCCGCTTCTCGCCCGCCAGCTTCGCCGACCAGAAGTACAGGCCCCCGGCGGTTGGATACGCCGAGCAGATTTCACCCATCGACATGCCGACCAGCAGGGCAAAAAAGCCGACGATAATCCAGCCGAGGGTGATGACTCTCGGGCCACCGGTCACCATACCCAACCAGTAGGTCGTCATGCCTCCGGCGAGGATGGAGATGATCGAGAAGCTGATGGCGAAGTTGCTGAACCACCCCAATCCACGGGTGAGTTCTTGTGCGTAACCAAGCTCGTGAAGCTGGTCTCTGTCGTGATCCACGTCGGACACGCGGAACCCCCTTGTGTGTCGCAATCCCCAAACACCACAGGGGGACGACAGTGTCGACCGCCCGTGGTCAGTCTGTGTCTAGCACTTCGACGCGCGCGGACTGCGCAATGGACGTCAGGAACCAGTCAACGAGACTCGCGGCGATGACCCGACTGCGCCGGACGTTGACGAGGGATTGCTCAACCATGTCGTCGGGGTCGAGTCCCCGGCCGGTCAACTCCCCGGGCGAGCCGTAGCACCAGCGAGTGGCGATCGCCTCGTTGACCTCGGGGTGGAACTGGGTTGCCAGCGTCCGGCCCATCGTGAATGCCTGGGGACCGACTGCGCTGCGGGCCAGTTCGGTCGCTCCCGGCGGCACGGTGACCACGTCGTAGTGCCACTGCATCCACGGCCCCGCCGCGATCGCCGGTTCGTCGGACTCGATGTCGTACCAGCCGACCTCGCCGACGTCATGACGGCGCACCGACCCCCCGAAGGCGTTGGCGATTACCTGAGCCCCGAAACAGATGCCGAACACCGGAATACCCAACTCGTGAGCCGACCGTACCAGCGCGGTCTCGGCCGCCACGTTGGCGGCGACGTCGGGCCAGAACACCGACCAATCCGAGCCGAGTAAAATCACCAAGTCGTGGCCGACCAGGCTCGGCCACAAGTCGGGATGTTCCCGGTGACACTCGCTGAACGCATACC
>JANNNL010000133.1:0-7944 GCA_031398525.1 Actinomycetes bacterium
GAACGATGGGTCGAGTTCTGCAAGGCAGCCGGATCAATGATGAGCTGCTGATACATCGAGCAAAACTGGAAATCTCGGGTCGGACTGAAGTTTTTCGATACATTCTCGATACATCGTTGTCGTGTTGGTGCCCACGACACCATCCCGGCGTCTTTGCTCGCATGAATGCCACGGCGACCATCGCTTCACCTCAGGATACGAACTTCGATCCGGACATCGAGGCGTTGATCCGTAGACCGATGATCTCGCTCGTGGCCGCTGGACGTTGTCTTGGCATGGGCCGTACCCAGGCGTACCGCTCGCCGAACTGAACCAGTTCCCCGTCCGGGTCGAGAGGATCGGCAGCCGATGGCTCGTTCCGACGATCCCGCTCCGGCGTACCTCGCGGCATAAGAACCGTGTAGCACAACGCCGAGAGAAAGGTGCTACAGTGCGGCATGGAGGTGCTGTGATGAACGCAGAGGTAGGTGTGCGTGAGCTACGGAACCACACGTCAGACGTCATTGACCGTGTGATCTCCGGCGAGGAACTTCACCTCACCGTGTACGGGCGTCGTGTCGCCGTGATCGTCCCGGAGCCACCCGAGATGCATCCGAACGTCACACGGCTACTCGCATGGCTGTCGGAACGCCCCCCGACACCGACCGGCTGGGCCGAGGAGCATCTGGCACAACGGGCCGCTGACACGGAGACGGACAGCGACGCGTGGGGATAATGCTCGACACGTCTGCTGTGATCTCTCTGACCGAACGGGGCCACCAGGGCGTCCTGAAACTCATCACAGACAACGGTGCGACAGCCCCAGCCGTTTCGGTCGTCACGATCGGCGAACTCTCCCACGGCATCGAAGCATCTAATGACAGCGTGACGAAAGCGAAACGCCAATCCACGATCGACATGTGCGACCTGTTCACCGTCATCGACACTGATGCTGCGGTCGCCCGCCACTACGGGCTGATCTCCGCCCATGTCGGGAAGTCCGGAGCGAACGACCGGTGGATCGCCGCAACTGCCGTCGCTACCGGACGGACCCTCGTCACGTTGGACGTTGGACTCGCCAAGATCTTGGCCGACCGCCACATCGCCCACGTGCTCATAGACAACTGACCCGGGAAGGTAGGTGAATTTGAGTTCGCCTACCGCCGAGCCTGGCGTCCGGCATCATCGTCTCGCAGGTCGTGGCGAGCGAGCCGAGCATCCACTTTGACGGCCGCACCGAAACTTCGATGGCAGTCATGCGGACCAGTCAATCCGAGTCGTTGCCGCAGCGACGCAGGTGACGGGGCCGCAGCAGGCCGGTCCCGATCGCCGCGGCCCGCACATCCCGGTCGCCGTATCGGAAAATTGGAAAGGCCAGGTCAGCGGCTTTCACCGTATGACCTGGCCTTCGTACAGTCGGGCTGGGGAGATTCGAACTCCCGGCCTCTTGTCCCCCAGACAAGCGCGCTAACCAAGCTGCGCCACAGCCCGTATGTACCGGTCGAAGACTCTAGCGGGCCAGCGGCCCAACCACCCGGTTGGTTTCGAGTTCCCCCGATCAAACACCGGTCAACCGCCGGAATCAGCCGCCACGGACCGCCGGAGCGTAGGTCGCGCTGTCGGCTGGGAAGTCGATCCGGTCGAAGCCGTCGGGATCGTCGGACAAGTGAACGACGTAGATCGCGGCCACCACCGGTTCACCGACGCGGCTGACCGTCGCCACGTCGAGAGCGCCGTCGGTGACCCCGATGTCGAAGCTGACCGTAGCGGTGGTCGCTGCGCCCCGGGCAATTACCACGGGGTCGATCGTGGTCAACGCCATCGTGCCTTCACCCGACACATCGAACGTGCGCCCACCGGCGGTCGTCGCCGCGTCGGGCTCAATCGTCACCATCACGACTCGGTACCGTCCCCGGGCGACGGGAATGGCCCACTTCGCATGTCACAACCATCCCCGGTCGCCCCGGTCCCCCATCGCGGCACCGGGCTGTTCGGGTTCGGGTCGAACGGGTCGCGATCGTGGGTGTACAGGGCGTAGACGTATGGCTGCGTCGTCCATTCGGGGTGGACTTCTCAGCAGCACCAATCGACAGTCACCATGCGTTCACTCTTCGCCTGATGGCTCTCGCACAGTCGTGCAGGGGACGGAGACGATATAGAAATCGTCAACGAGGGCCGACCTTCAAGATCGGCGACTCGGCGCTATCGAAACAAGTCGACAATGCGCCAAACGAAGTAGAGCGACAACATGACCATCAACAGTTTGAAATGCCATGGGGCCTTGGCATCCTCGCCGGCCAATTCTTTGAGATTGACCGTCTTGGCCGTCAGCGGCACCGATGGCGCGGGGGCGTCGAGGCATCGCCCGCAGGTCGGGCAGGCCCCTTCGGTCGTCATCGCCGAAGGAGCCCAGTACTTCGCGCAGTCTTCACACCAGGGCATCGTTGCTCCAGAACACGGCGGCTACTGCGAGCGGCGCCGGACGCGCAGTTTGATCGGCACCGACCCGAAGTCGAACGCTTCGCGCAGCGACCGCTCGATGTAGCGCAGATAGGTGGGCGGCACCTCGCGGTTCGAGAACAGCGTGAACGTCGGCGGATCGGCGGCCCCCTGCAGGGCATACATGATCTTGATACCACGCGGCGCGCTCTGTTTGGCCTGGGCCTCGAGGATGACCTTGTTGACGTCTTTCGTCTTGACCCGCTTGTGGTACCGCTCGATCGTGTCGTGCAGCACCGGCAGCAGCCGGCTGACGCCCTTGCCGGTCAACGCCGAGATCTTGAGCACCGGCGCATCGCCCACGAAGTGCAGGCGGTCGGCGATCTGAGCGGAAATGTCGGCCCGATCCTCGCCCGTATCGACCATTTCCCACTTGTTGACCAAGACGACCACCGGGCACCCGGCCACGTCGATGCGCTCGGCAAGGCGCTGATCTTGAGCGGTGACACCTTCGGTTCCGTCGATCACGAGGATCGCAATATCGGCCTCGTCGACCGCTCGCAACGCTCTGACCAGGGAGTAGTACTCGGCGGAGTCGTCGATCTTGCCACGACGACGCATACCCGCGGTGTCGATGAACACGATCGGTCCGTCGTCGGTTTCGACCAAGGTGTCGATCGCGTCGCGGGTGGTGCCGGGCATGTCGTGGACGACCGATCGCTCCACACCGACCATGCGGTTGAACAGCGTCGACTTGCCGACGTTCGGTCGCCCGACGATGGCCACGCGCGGGGTTTTGGCAGGCATGATCGGGATGATCTCGTCGCCGTCATCGTCGAATTCGGGGGGCGGCGGACCGACGTTCGGAATGCGGGCGATGACCTCGTCGAGCAGGTCGCCCGAGCGACGGCCATGCAGGGCGCTGACGGGGTACGGGTCACCCAATCCCAGGGCCATGAACTCCCAGCGTTCGTTCTCGCGACGCTCGTTGTCGGCTTTGTTGGTGACCAGCAGCACCGGCACCTTGGCCATCCGCAGCCAGTGGGCAATCCGCTCGTCGAGATCCATCAGGCCCGATGCGGCATCGACCATGAACAACACCAGGTTGGCCCCCCGCACCGCCGCCTCGACCTGACGCGACACCTTCGCATCGAGTTCGCTGCCGTCGGGCAGCCAGCCGCCGGTGTCCACGAGCTTGAACGGCACGCTCAACCAGGATGCGTCAAGTTCCTTGCGGTCGCGGGTGACACCGGGACGGTCTTCGACGATCGCCGCCTGGCTCCCGATGATGCGGTTGAACAACGTCGACTTGCCGACGTTGGGGCGGCCGATGATGACCACGGTCGGCAGTTCGGGTTCGAGCTCATCGCTCTGTCCTGCACGGGGGCTGCGGCCCCGGACCCCGTCGCCGTCCGATTCGCTGGCGCTCGGTCGGTCGGCATTCGCTTCGCTCATTTTACTTGGGACTCCAGTGCGCGGCGCAGCGCGATTCCGTCGGTCGCGATGACCTCGACGGGGTGGGGAAGGTCGTCCACGGTACCGCCGTCGAGGAATCGCCCCTCGGACAGACAGACATCGGGGAGCAGGTAGCGGTGCCCGGCGGGCTGTTCGGCCAGCGTACGGGCCACATCGGCGGCGACCATCAGGCCCGCTACCGCGGTGTTCCCGCCGAAGAATTCGTTGGCAACGGGGATGATCCGCACGTCGTCGCGCCCCAGTTCCCGCAGAAGCGGTGCGAGCACGGCGGCACCATATACCCCGGTCAACACTCCAATCGGAGCGTTTCGGCGAGGCGTCAGACGCACGGCCGTCGCGGTGCCACCGCCCGCGGTGCGCAGGCCGGTGTCGCCCGCCGGGTTGCGCACGGCCCGGTAGCCCTCCGCGGGAGCGCCATCGACCCACGAGAAGAAGCCGGGCTGCACGCCAGTCGCGGTCGTGGAGTGGCCGGTGAACTCGAGTTCGAAGGTGCGGGCCATGCCGATGCCGTCTTCATGCATCGGGAAGCCCTCGTAGGTCTCCGCTGCGGGGAACGGAACGCCCGCCAGCAGGTAGTACTCGTCGGCGGCGAACACCATTCGCCGCCCGAGCGTGGTGACGAACACGTCCTGCCACCCGGCGACGATGTCGACGACCCGCCGAGCCTCGGCAACGGTATGCGGACGCATCGCCGCCTCGTGGTTGTACTGCGACACCCCGAGCGGCACAACCGCGACGCTGGCCAACTCGGGATACTCGTCGAGCACCCCCGCCAGTGTGTCGTCGAGCACGTCCGCGTCGTTGACGCCGGGGCACACGACGACCTGGCCATGGATCGTGATGCCGTGATCGAGCAATGCCCGCAACCACCGCAGGCTCGTCGCCCCGCGCCGGTTGCGGAGCATGCGGGTGCGGATCTCGGGGTCGGTGGCATGGATCGACACGTTGAGCGGCGAGAGCCGTTCGGTAATCACCCGCTCCAGGTCCATCTCGGTAAACCGGGTCAGCGTGGTGAAGTTGCCATACAGGAACGACAGGCGATAGTCGTCGTCCTTCAGGTACAGGCTGGTTCGCAGACCGGGGGGCAACTGGTAGATGAAGCAGAACTCGCAGTGGTTGTCACACGTTCTGACCTGGTCGAACAGCGCGCTCGACACCTCGGCGCCGAGCGGCGCCCCGGCGACTTTGATCACCTCGATGGTCGTCTCCACGCCACCACGCATCACGTCGAGTTCAAGGTCGGCTTCATCGACGAGATACCGCCATTCGATGATGTCGCGCGGCATCTGCCCATTGATCCGAATCACCTCATCGCCGACACACAGCCCGGCGGTCGCCGCGGGCGACAACGGGCTAATGGCGATGATCAACGGGGCAGACACAACCCGGCCAGGCTACCGGCCGAGAACCGCCGATAACCTGGGCGTATGTCGACCGACGAGGTGTTGCTGGCGTCGCCGCGCGGGTTCTGTGCAGGCGTCGAGATGGCGATCAAAGCGCTGGCGTGGATGGTGCGGGCCTTCGATGCCCCGGTCTACTGCTACCACGAGATCGTCCACAACAAGATCGTCGTCGATCGCTTCAAAGACATGGGCGTGGTCTTCGTCGACTCGATCGACGAGGTACCCGAAGGCCGCCCGATCATGCTCTCGGCTCACGGCTCCGCACCCGACGTCGTGGCTGCCGCCCGAGCGCGAGGCAGTTACGTGGTCGACAGCGTCTGCCCGCTGGTCACCAAGGTCCATCACGAGGACAAGGTCCGCGCCGGCAAGGGCTACTCGATCGTCTATGTCGGCCATGAGGGCCACGAAGAAGCCGTCGGCACGATGGCCGTTGCCCCCAAGGCGATCCACCGGGTCGAATCGGTGGCCGAGGTCGAGGCCCTCCCCCAGTTCGACGGCCCCGTCGCCCTTCTGGCCCAGACCACGCTGTCGCACCGCGACTGGCAGGGCGTGGCCGATGCGACTCGTCTGAAGTTCCCCGAGCTGTGGAGCCCCGGTCGAACCGATCTGTGCTTCGCGACCACGAACCGGCAGTCGGCGCTGATGGCGATGGCCCCCGACTGCGACGCGATCATCGTCATTGGCTCGGCCAATTCCTCGAACACCCGAGCACTCGAAAAACTGGCGATCGAAGCCGGCTGTTCGCGGGTGTTCCGCGTCAACCATGTCGGTGAACTGCCCGACGATCTGACCGGGATTGTCGGCGTGACCGCCGGAGCATCGGCGCCCGAGGAGCTTGTCGAGGCGGTCATTACCCGCCTGGCGCCACGCGCGGGGGTGACGCCCATCCGGGTGACCGACGAGGACGAGTACTTTCCCCCGCCGCGCAACATCCGTGACCTGCAACTGGCGATCGAGACTGCCGCCACAACGATGCTCGGTGGCTCGCTGCGCCATCGCAAAATCATCGACGATCGGCGACTCGCGGCCAGCGACGTACTGGCTGCTCTGCGCGCCTGATCCGCCCCGTTCAACGCTTCGCTTCAAGGAACCAACCATGCTGTCCCCCACCGCGGCCACCATCCGACTCGTACTTCACATCCTTGCCGCCACCGTTTGGGTGGGCGGCCAAATCGTGCTCGGCGGTTTGGTAGGCGCCATTCGTTCGCACCCGGGCTCGGCCGAGTCGGGCATCTTGAAGGTGGTT
The DNA here is from genome assembly GCA_031398525.1 of Actinomycetes bacterium. Taxonomy (GTDB): domain Bacteria; phylum Actinomycetota; class Acidimicrobiia; order Acidimicrobiales; family Ilumatobacteraceae; genus JANMJD01. Next base: position 6,544 of record JANNNL010000133.1, read on the forward strand.
GCCCGGGCGTACAACCGAGTGGCCTGGCCGGCATTCGCCCTGCTCGTTGCCACCGGGCTGTGGAACCTGATGGCTGTCAAGATCGGCTCGACCACCACCGGCTATCAGATTACGGTGTTCCTCCACGTCATCCTTGCCGCAGTCAGCGGCGCATTCGCCGCCGTTCACGTCATCGGCCGCACCAGGCTTGCGTTAGCTCTCGGAGGCGCGCTGGGCTTACTCGGCGCCCTCGGAGCACTCTTCGTCGGGGTGCTCCTGCGCACCGGGAGTTGACCTCACCGCAGATGCGTGAAGTCGTTCAGGTCCGCGGCCGGGGACTGCAGACCACGAGGAGCGGTATGGAGACGAACAACGAGCTAAGAATCCAGAGCAGCGGGCGAACCAGAGGGCGGATCATGTCACGTAACGTACTCCACATTCACTTAATGTGAATAGTCCTAGGCAAAAAGAACTATTTTCGCGACCTCAGTTGCGCGGGACCTTGCTCCACGGAACGTCGCGATCGACGCGGACGTCACCGGGGAGGCCGAGTACCCGCTCGCCGAGGATGTTGCGCATCACTTCCGACGTGCCACCTTCGATCGAGTTCGCTCGGCTACGCAGGAAGGCGCGCTGCGGGCTCGACAGGTTCATCGCCTTCTCCGGTCGGATCTTCTCGTAACCGCCGGGCAGCAACATGCCATCTGCGCCCTGCATCGAGACGGCGAACGAGTACACGTCTTTGTTGAGCTCGGCCATCGCCAGTTTGGCAATCGACCCCTCGGGCCCGGGGTCGCCCATCTTGCGGGCCTGCGAGGCACGAATGTTGGTCAGCCGAAGCAGTTCGGCGCGAATCCACAGCTTCATCAACTCGTCGCGGGTCGCCGGGTCGCGACGATCTTCGGGCAGCCCCTCCCACACCTTGACGGCGTCACGGATCGGGCCGGAACCCTTGGTCGGAATCGCCCCACCGATCGACACCCGCTCGTTCATCAACGTGGTTAGCGAGACCCGCCAGCCATCGCCCGGGTTGCCGAGGATTTCGGAGTTCGGGATGCGGACGTCGGTGAAGTACACCTCGTTGAACTCCGCTTCACCGGTGATCTGGTAGAGCGGACGGACTTCGACGCCGGGGGCCTGCATGTCGACCACCCACGCCGTCAGGCCGGCGTGCTTCACGGCCTCGGAATCGGTACGCGACACCATCAGACCCCAGCGCGACAGATGGGCGAGGGTGGTCCACACCTTCTGGCCGTTGACGATCCACTCGTCACCGTCGCGCACACCCCGAGACGACAACCCGGCGAAGTCGGATCCCGAACCGGGCTCCGAGAACAGCTGGCACCACACTTCTTCACCGGTGAACAGCGGGCGCAGATAGCGCGACTTCTGCTCGTCGCTGCCCCACACGGCCACCGTCGG
>JANNNL010000175.1:0-3658 GCA_031398525.1 Actinomycetes bacterium
AGCTTGAGGAGTTCGTCGATCTATCCGAGATCGACCCGGTGTACTTCGACAGCCCGTACATCGTCGCCCCCGACAAGACGCCCAAGCCGTATGCCCTGTTGGCATCGGCGATGGAACAGTCGGGCAAGGTGGCCATTGGCCGCTTCGTCATGCGCAACAAGCAGTATGTCGCCGCCATCCGGGCGGTCGAGGGCCGCCTGATGCTCTCGACGATGGTCTTCGCCGAAGAGGTCGTCGACGCCGGCGGCATCGAAGAACTTGGTGCGTTGGCCAGTATCGAAGTCAGCGATCGCGAGTCATTGATGGCCGAAGCCCTTGTCGAGTCACTCGCCGCGCCGTTCGACCCGTCGAAGTATCACGACGACTATCGCAGCCAGGTGCTTGCGCTGATCGACCGCAAGGCCGCCGGCGAGGAGTTCGAGGCGCCGGTCGCCACCAAGGCCGCTCCGCAGGTCGTCGACCTCATGGCGGCACTCGAAGCGAGCGTCAAGGCCGCCAAGGAAGCCCGATCGCGTCACCCAACGGGCACCTCCGCGGATGCGTCAGCGGCTTCAGACGACGCCGATGATGATGTCGTCGACAACGTCACGCCGTTGGCGAAGCCGGCGCGCGCCAAGGCGCGCAAGAGCGCGTGAACGCGTCGCTCGCCGTCGAGGTCGGTGGGCGGGCACTGACCCTGTCGAACCTCGACAAGGTTCTGTACACCGAGGCGGGGTTCACGAAGTCGCAGGTCATCGACTACTACGCGCGGATTGCGCCGTACATGCTGCCGCACCTCGACCAGCGCTGTATCACGCTCAAACGCTTCCCCGACGGCTCGCATACCCAGGGGTTCTTCGAAAAGCGCTGCCCGAAACATCGCCCGGAATGGCTCGGCACGCTCCCGGGTCCGGGGGATCGCAACGGCGAGATCGGCTACTGTGCGATCGACGAACCGGCTGCGCTGGTGTGGTGCGCCAACATGGCGGCGTTGGAGTTGCATGCGCCGATGTCGTGGTCGGCGGCGATCGAAAATCCCCGCCAGATGGTGTTCGACTTCGACCCCGGTGAGCCTGCGGCGATGCGCGAATGCTGCACCGTCGCGTTGGCCGTGCGCGAGGTGCTGTCGGCGGTCGCGCTGGAAGGTTTTTGTAAGACGTCAGGGTCGAAAGGCCTGCAAATGTACGTGCCGCTGAACTCGCCCGACGCGACCCAGGAGCACGCGGCGGGGTTCGCGCTTGCCGTAGGCCAGGTGTTGGAGAAGCAACAGCCGAAGTTGGTCACCACCGTGATGACCAAGGCGGTGCGGCCCGGGAAGGTCTTTGTCGATTGGTCACAGAATGCGCGGCACAAGACCACCATCGCTGCGTACTCGCTGCGTGCCCGCCCATTCCCGACCGTCTCGACCCCCGTCACCTGGGACGAGGTCACCGCCGGGGCATCCGGCGATACCGACCTGCGGTTCACCGCCCCCGATGTGCTGGTGCGCGTCGAAGACCTCGGCGACCTCTTCCAACCCGTCCTCCAACTCACCCAGGTTTTGCCCGCCGCCCGCTGACCCTCAGGTTGAACCCGGGCTCCAGGCCCGTTCTGGCGACGTCAAACACTGCTGGGGGCATGCCTGGTGTCGTCAGAATCGGCGATCGGCGATATGGCGAGTGAGTTCGGCGGTCACATAACCGGGTGATGCCACGATGTCCGCCGTGGTGAATTCGATGACACGGAACCCGAGCGCCTGCAGTTCATTACGACGTCGGGCGTCGCGACGTCGATCTGGTTCCGACGTGTGTCCCAGCCGACCGCTGACTTCGACGACAACGGGGTACGCCCCGAACACGAAGTCGACGCGGGCGACGAATTTGGTGTCTCTGCGCATGATGACCTGTGGCGTTGGTCGAGGGAACCCGGCATCGCGCACCAAGCGGAGGAACCGGCGTTCCAACCATGTGTGGCCGCCTGAGTCGAGCAGTAACTCGTCGAGCAGACGGGTGCCAGAGCGACCGCGCCCTCGCAGATCGGCAAGGCGCCGCACCATGTAGGTCGGGGCGGTCAAGCCCTGCCGAATCGCCGAGTCGATCAGCCTGGCGGTGAGAGCGGGCTCGGCGGTCGCGGCCAAGTCAATGATCGTTCGACTGGCGCTCGTCGCCCGAAACGTCGTCAACAGCCCGGCCCGACGCAGCGCGGGATCACGACGAACCGCCGGAGGGAGGTTGCGCCTGACAGTCACAATGTCGGTTGAGGGCAAGCGACGGGTGCTGTGCACGGTAAGTCGATCGGTGAAGTGGTGACCTCGCAACGCGATGAAGTGTGGCCTCGTGAATGCGAGATTGCCAAAGTCATCGAGTCCGAGGGCGTGCGCCGCTGACAGGTGGCCGACTACAGCGCGGTCGCCGAGCAGCAGGATGCCGGCGATCTCCTCAGACTGAGGGGTGGCCGGTGCCCCGGGGAGGCGCACAACTCCTGGGAGCGCGAGCGGCCACCGTTCGCTGGTCCGCCGATGCTCGATAGCGGCCTTGCTGAAACCGAGTCGGCGGGCCTGGTGTAACGACGCAACGCCTTCCTGCGCAGCGGCAAGTCGGGCGAATTGGTGGTCGAGATGGCGGTGATCCGGTCGTTTGGTCATCCAGGGAAGGTGTGCTCCCGTCTACCCGGACCGGCAAGGACGTCCGCAATCGGTTCTGACGACGCAAAACACGGCTGGGACCGTGAACCACGTCGCCAGTGCGAGGGTTGGCCGCAAACGAGGGTGGCCGGCGTGGGCGGCTGGGTCGGGTGGCTGGGGGAGGAATGGGTAGCGTGACGGGTCGACGAAGGGGAGATCATGCGACGGGTGCAAACGATGGTTGCGGTCGGGTTTGGGCTGGTCACGAGCCTGACCGCCTGCAGCGATGACAAAGTGGTCACGGTCGTCGGTGTGGCTCCCGCCGGTGCATCGGTCGCCGCGCTCGACAATGTGTTCCAGACCCTCGCCGCAGCGGTACAGGTCGGTGAGGAAGTGGTCTTCGCCAACGGCGGACGCAACGATCACAACATCCTGCCGTCGAACGGTGACACGTCATGGGGCGTCGCCAAGGACGACTTCAAACCGGGCGACGAGTACCGCCACACGTTTTCCGAGCCCGGCACGTATGAGTACTACTGCTCGATCCATGGTACCGACAAGGTCGGGATGACTGGGTCCTTGACCGTAACGGGCGAGTCGAGCGGCACGGCGACGACCCAGGCGGCGGTGCCTGCTCCGGAGCCGGTGGTGGAGGTCACCGCACCGGCCGTCGTCCCCAACGACGATGGTGTGATCGACGTGCCCGAGGAAGTTGCCACGATCCAAGGGGCGGTCGATGCGGCCGCGCCCGGTGACCTGGTGTTGATCGCCCCGGGCGTCTATCACGAGGCCGTCAACGTGACGACCGACAATCTGACGATCCGCGGGCTCGACCGCAACACCGTGGTGCTCGATGGCGAGTTCAAACTCGACAACGGGGTGCGAGTGCTGGGAGCCAAGGGAGTGGCGGTCGAGAACATGACGGCGATCAACTACACGGCCAACGGTTTCTTCTTCACCAAAGCCGTCGGCTACCGCGGCTCGTATCTCACCGCCTATCGAACCGGCGACTACGGGGTGTACGCCTTCGACTCGGTGAAGGGACAGATCGAACACATCTACGCGGCCGGTAGCCCC
>JANNNL010000197.1:0-10817 GCA_031398525.1 Actinomycetes bacterium
GTTGAGGAACTGGTGGTCCATGAAGCTGTCGCGTTGCGTTTGCGTCAACTCGGCGATGTCGCAGACCTCATTCCAGTGGGCGCGGATGACGTGCACCTGTTCGGCGACGATGTCGCGTGCCTCACTGCCGGCAAGGTGGTAGATGCCGGCAGCTGCGACGAGGAGTTCGATGCGTGAGTCGCGGTTGCCGATGTCGTCGGTGTACGCCATTGCCTGCTGGGCGGTTTCGCCGGTCCGTTGTTGCGGCGCGATGTCGTAAGCTGGCGTCAGCGTTAGACCGGCCGTGTCGACGAATGCGGCGTGGTTTCGGCCATGGTCGTCGGTGTTGCCGCACAAGATGTTGAACGAGATGCGGGAGAACAGTTCGCGCAACGTGGCGTCGGGTTCAACGAACTGGGCGCGGATCTGGTGGGCTATGCCGGCGTAGGTGGCACAGCGGCCGTCTGGGAACGTGTTGAATCCGAGGATGGTGAGCGCGCTGACCATCCTGCGGCGGTGGCCTGCGGCCGTACGATCGAAACGTTCGACGAGAAGCGCGAGCCGCTCGCCTGCACTCACGATCTCGACCGGTGCGACGTGGAGGCCCGCTCGGCGTGCGAGTTCCATCGCCACGAACTCTGACTGCACCCACAGGTAGGTGTCAGTCGACCGTGAGAATTTGGCGATGAGTTGTTTGCCGTCGGCGGCGAGGACTGCTTTCGGGCGTGCGCCGCCGATGAGTGTTCCGTTGATGAGGACGTCGGTAAGCGCAGGGTCGACTGGTTTGCCAGCGGTGATCGCGTCGACGGCTTCTGCGAGCTGCCGCAGGGTGGGCGGCGTCGACTCACGTGCCACGTACGTCTTGTGGTCGCGTTGGAAGTCGAGGCCACCGATGCGGTTCGACCCGGATTGAAGAAGGTAGGTGAGGTCACTGAAGTCGGTTGTGGGTTCGCCGAGGCGGTGATTCACGAGGTAACGGCCCCAGGAGTCAGGCATGGCGTCGTCGATGCACAGCGGCAACCCGGACCCTGATGCGGTCGTCTGCGTGCCGGCTTGCAGTGGGAGTTCCGGTTCGTAGATCGGTACGGCGTCGCTGCGGTCGAGGTATCGGCGACCATATGTGAAGGTGACTGGTGAGCGGTCTGCGTCGATTCGCCCGCAAACGACGGGGTCTTCTGCTCCCGGCAGCCACATCCACACGAACGCTGTGGTCGGTTCAGAAGTCATCGTCGACCCGGCGCTGACGGACGGCCCGTGGCAGGAGCGCCAGTTCGGCTTGCTGGAGGGCGCGACGGTTGGCCCGTACGTCAGGGTCCGGGTCGAACAGTGGAACGCCGGTGAGGGCTGCTGCTTCGAGGACAGCTCCGATGGCGACTTTCGAGTCGCCGCGCTCGATGCGGATCATGGTTGGCTTGGACACACCAACGCGCTCTGCCAGAGCAGCCACCGTCCAGCCGCGGCGGATCCTTCCGACACGGATCCGCGTTCCAAGGATCTCAAGCGCTTCACGCGCGACTGGTGACACGGCGCCCACGAACATGAGTCAACTGTACATGTCTGGACGTATGCTCCGGTCAATTGTGTTTGACCAAGTCCGGTTGGAATGCGTTCCGTGACCTGCGATGCCGCTGAATAGGTCAACGTTGGCCGCTCGAAGTGGGCTCCATCGAGCGGTCGGGAGTCCGCCGATCCCGAGGGGTCGTGCAATGCTGCTACCCGTACCTCCGGTGATACGTAAGAATGCTGTGGTGATCGCTCCTCGCTTCGTCGGACGTGTTGCAGAGCGGTCCCGTCTTCATGAGCTCGCCGCCGAGGCCGTCGGCGGTCGGGGGCGAATGGCGTTCATCGCCGGAGAGGCCGGCACCGGTAAGACGGCACTGATCGAGGCGTTTGCCGCCGAGCTGCGCGCCGCAGACGACGAGATCGTGGTGGCGACCGGCAACTGCAACAGCCAGGGCGGGATCGGCGACGCGTTCTTGCCGTTCCGCGAGCTCCTTGCCGCGCTCGTCGGGCTCGACGACGAGGGCGTCGGGAAGGAGAGTCGTGGGAATCACGATCGCGGTCGGCTCCGGCGGTTTTTCGACAGCTCCGCCAAGGTGCTGTTCGAACTCGGGCCGGACTTGATCGGCGCGATCATCCCCGGTGCCGCTCTGGCCGCCCGGCTCGGTCAAGCGGTCGTCGAGGAGACCGGCTGGTTCGGTCGGCTGCTGGAGGGCGATGGCGGCCGCGGGTCGGCAACGATCGACCAGCACCGGGTGTTCGAGCAGTATTCCAATGTCGTCCGCTCGCTCGCCGAGGAACGGCCCCTGGTCCTGGTTGTCGACGACCTTCAGTGGGCCGACGATGCGTCGGTCGGCCTGCTGTTCCACCTCTCTCGACGGCTGGAGGCTTCGCGGGTGCTGCTCGTGAGCACCTACCGACCGGACGAGCTGGCGCTGTGGAGCGCCGGCGGGCGCAACTCGCTGGAGAAGGTGCTCGGGGAGATCAAGCGCTACTCCGGTGACGTCACGATCAATCTTGCCGCCGTCTCATCGGCGGAGCGCCGAGCCTTCGTCGACGCGTACCTCGACACCGAGCCGAACGAGCTCGACGAGGAGTTCCGCCAGCAGCTTTTCGCCCGCACCGACGGCCATCCACTGTTCACCGTCGAGCTGCTGCGGACGATGCAGGAACGAGGCCATCTCGTGAAGGACGTCGCCGGCCGGTGGATCGCCGCGGCGCTCGACTGGGCGTTGCTCCCGGCACGCGTCGAGGGAGTGATCGAGGAACGGATCGCCCGCCTCGACGAGCCGCAGCGGGAGATGCTCGACGTCGCCAGCGTGGAGGGCATCAGCTTCACCGCCGAGGTGGTCGGTGCGCTGCTCGGACGACCGATGCTGGGCGTCCTGCGCACCCTCGACCGCCAGCTCGACCGAGCCCACCGGTTGGTCCACGAGCGCGGCGAGCTTTCGGTCCCCAACGGGACGCTGGCCGTCTACCAGTTCAGCCACGCGCTGTTCCAGCGCTACCTGTACGACGACCTCGGCAATGCCCAGCGGCGACTCCTCCACGGGGAGATTGCCCGCCGGCTGGGCGAGCTCCACGGTGAGCGCGCCCACGAGCTCGCCGGGACGCTGGCCTGGCACTACGACGAGGCCCACCGTCCGGACGAAGCGGTCGCCAACTACCTTCGGGCCGGGGAGCGGGCGATCGGCCAGGGCGCTCCCGACGACGCGCGTCGGATGTTGACCCGGGCGTTGGAGCTCGCTGCCGACGACGATGGAGACCTCCAGCGGCGGATCCTCACCGCCCGCGCGGAGGCGGTGCGGTTGCTCGGCGACGTCGATGCGCGACGCAACGACCTCGCCGCGCTGCTCAGGCTCGCCGAGCGCAGCGGCGACGAGTTGGGGCTCGCCACTGCTCACGTCGCGCAGGCGAACTACTGGTCGGACCTCGGTGACCAGCTGACCAGTCGGCGGACCGCCGACCGGGCGATCGCCCACGCCCGCGCTGCAGGGGACCACGCCTTGCTCGCCGACTGCCTCGGGTTGCTCGCTCAGGCCTGCATCCGCACCGGGGACGTCGAGGCCGGACGCGAGGCGGTACGCGGCGCGCTGGCGGCGCTGGAGCACACCGATGACCCCGCGATCCGTCAGGCGGTGCTCCGCCGGGCGTGGGTATTCCACTTCGAGGCGGGCGAGATCGCCCGCAGCCTGGAGCTGGCGGAGCAGACCGTCGCCGAGGCCAACCGGCTGCCACGCCACGCCCGGGCGGTACCGGCGAGCAATCTCGGACTCAACCACCTTGCGCTCGGGCAGTACGAGCGGGCGAGGGTCTCGTTGGAGGAGGCCTGCGCCCACTCGCTCGCCTCCGGCTACCGGCGCGCCCTCGGTTACGGCGAGCAGAACCTTGCGCTCGTCACGCTGTTGCTCGGCGATCTCCCGCAGGCCGAGCATCTTGCCCGCCACTCGCTCGCCGAGCTCGATGAGATCGGCGACGCCTTCGGCGCGGCTGGGGGACGGATGTACCTCGGGCATGTGCTCGACGCCGATGGGAGGTGGGACGAAGCAGCAACGCACTACGCCGCGGCCGAGGCAGCGTTCACCGCGGCCGGGGCGCTCGGGCTGGCAGCCGAGTCGCGCGCCGGTGCCGGCCGGTGCGCACTGCGACTCGGGCAGTTCGGCTCGGCCCGCACCGCCGCCGACGAGGTGTGGGCGTACCTGTCGGCGAACGGTGGGATCGGTACGGATCAGCCGGCGACCATGTACCTCACCTGTGCCGAGATCCTCGCCGCCGTCGGCGAGCCGGCACCGGCCGGTGAGATCATCGCCGCAGGCGCCCGGCAGCTGCGCGTCCGAGCCGACTCGATCAACGACCCGGCCGCGCGGGCCTCGTTCCTCGATGCTGTCGCTGCGCACCGCAACCTCCTCCGGCTCGCCGCCGAACGCGAGACATCGAGCGCGACAGCGACCGCGAAAATTCGCTGAGCGCGGCACCGATCCGGGTCGCAGTTCGGGCTCCACCCTGATCACCGCGGCGTTCGACGCCGGGTCGACCGATCCGCTGTCGAACCAAGCGCCACAGCGGTGTTCGAACTTCGTCGAAAACACCGTTTTCCACCCCTTGGCGGCGCGTGTACCATTTTGTCGACACCGAAACTGGACCCGAGCGAGTGTTCAGGGATGGTTCCGGAGCACCGGCACCCCGCAGGCCCTCCTTGACCGACCCTCAGCTACGCCGAACCACACTCTCGAACGGCCATCACGAGGAGTACCACCGATGCTCAGCGAACTCCGCCGACGCAAGTTCACCTACCTGTTCCAGTGCTTCGACCTCGACCGCGATGGCGTGCTAGAGCGCGGCGATTACGAGACGTTCGGTCAACGGCTGGGTGCGGCCTTCGACCTCGCTGCGACCTCGGCGAAGTACCTCACGATCCACGCCGAGACGATGGCGCTGTGGGACTTCGTCCGCACGATTGCCGACCACGACGGCGACGACCGCGTCTCGGTCGAGGAGTTCGTCGCCGCCTACGCCCGGTTGACCGACGACGACGAGGCATTCCAGCGGCTGCTGATGGGATACGCCTCGTTCATCATCTCGACCGGAGACCGAACCGGCAAGGGCAGCCTCGATGCCGAGGAGTACGCGGCGATCCTCTCCTCCTACGGGATCGACGACGGCGAGGCCCGCGCAGCGTTCGCCGAGCTCGACGTCGTCGACGGACTGCTGTCGACCGCGGCGATGGAGCGGGCGTTCGCCGAGTTCTTCCGCAGCGACGACCCCGCTGCCCCCGGCAATCGGATGATGGGCCGGTTGTGAGGCGGCTCGCCTTCACGGCGCACCGAGGACCATTGCTCTGCGGGGGGCGGCAGTGAGCGCCGTGTCGGTGCTCTGTTCCAGTCTCGTCGGCATCGTGTTCTTCGGGACCGGCGTGATGAAGGCGCTGTCACCGACGCCCTTTTACCTCCACATGGACCGGCTCCAGCTTCTGCCGTACCGGGCGTTGCGATACGTCATCGGTGGCGGAGCGCTCGTCCAGTGCCTGCTCGGCTGGGCGCTGATCCTGCGGCTGTACCCCGCATTCACGATGCCGGCGACGATCCTGTCGCTGCTTGCCTTGGCATCGCTGACTGCCTGGAGTCGGCTCGTGCGCGGCACGCGCGAGTGCGGCTGCTACGGAGGGCTGTTCGACGTCAGCTCGTCGACCAGCCTGCTGCTCGACGGCGTCTACGTTGCGATGGTCGCGATGGCCTGGTGGCATCCGGTCTCCTTCGGCTGGGGTGACGTCGCAGAGCGTTCGCTGCTCGGCGGGGCCGGTCTCGTATTCGCCTCGGTGATCTTCATGTCGACCTGGGTGTTCCGCAACTGGGGGTCGGACATGCTGGTGCTGACACCGATCCGGGTCAACAAGGTCTGGCAGGACGACTGGATCGAGGGCTACGGCGAGCTGCCCGAGGCGAGCGAGCGGCTGATCGTCCTGATGAGCCCGACGTGTAGCTCGTGTCAGGAGTGGGCCTCGCCGCTGAACAAGATCCACCGCCGAATCGACATGCCCCAGGTCATCGCCGGGATGGCGGGCGACGAGGACACCCGGGCACGCTTCGTCGCCGAGTACGGCATCGAGTTTCCCCTCCTGCCCGTGTCCGAATCGACGATGGATCGCCTGATCCGTGCCTTCCCGACCGTGGTCGAGGTCAAGGGGGACCGCATCGCCGGCCGGGCCGAGGCTGCGCTTCCGTCGCACCTGGTGGAACGTTTAAGATCGACGCGACAGCTCGCCGAGGTCGCCCAGCAGATGTTCGCCCGTCGGAGAAACCCGGCCAGTTCGTAGCAGCTTCCCGATCGCCGAGAACCGGCGGTCTGCACGAGAAAGGATCAGATAACTATGCAAACGCAGATGGTGTACGACTTCCTCAACGCATACCGCGAGGACGACGCCCTCCAGAGCGAGCTCGACGCGCTCGAGCCGGACGCCGATGAGGCCTACGTCCGGACGATCGCGAGGCTGGCGAACGAGCGGGGCGTCGACCTGCCCGAGGCGCTCGTCGCGACGTGGTTGGCAGAGGCGTCGGCCGAATACGATGCCTGGGTCGCCGAGCTCGACGAACTTTCCGACGATGAACTCGACCTCGTCAGTGGCGGTTCGGGGACGACGACGATCGGGACGGTGCAGTGCACGGGCGGCTACCAGTGCCGCGTCTGCTGCCCCAACAGCAAATGTTCGACCTGTTACTGCCCGATCGTCGGCCCCTGTTAGAAGCGCCGCCCACCTCCCGTGGCGAGACGGAGCATCTTTCGAAAGGCTGCACTCGACCGGCTGTCCTCTCCCGACCAGTTGGACGCGCTGCTCTCGGTCACCTCACCGAGGAGTTGGCTCGCGCTCGTGACGGCGGCCGGCCTGCTTACCCTCGGGCTGGTCTGGGCGTGCCTCGCCACGATCACGACACGCGTTGACGGCCAAGGGATGATCATCCGCTCGGACGCGTCCGAGGTCTTCCTCTACGTGCCCGCCGACAGTATCGAGCAGGTGCGAGTCGGAATGCCGGTGGAGATCGTGCCGAGCCACGTCAGGCGAGAGGAAGCCGGCTTCGTTCGCGGCGAGGTGACCAATGTCACCGACTCACCGATCAGCGCCACTGCCCTCCAGGAGCGTTTCGACGACGGTCCGCAGGCACGGGAGTTGATCGACGGCGGGGCGGTCGTCGAGGTCCGGGTTGCGCTGCAGCGCGACCCGACCACCGTCAGCGGCTTGGCGTGGTCCTCGAGTCGGGGTGCCCAGGTTGAGATCACCGAGGGCACGTCGTGCACCGGCGAGATCGTCACCCGTCGGCAACGGCCGGTCGACCTGGTGCTGTCGGTGCTCCCTCGGCCGCCCAGGCAAGCTGAGCCGTGACGTCCGCCGTCGGGCCGACCCCCGCCGGCGCAGGTCGGGGCCCGTCGGAGCGCCAACGGCGCGTCAAGACGCCGACGGTGCTGCAGATGGAGGCGGCGGAGTGCGGCGCGGCAGCGCTGGCGATGGTCCTGGCCCATCACGGCCTCTGGCTGCCGCTGGAGGGACTTCGACAGACCTGCGGCGTGTCGCGGGACGGCTCCAAGGCGAGCGACATCGTTGACGCGGCCCGCAATTACGGGCTGCTTGCCAAGGGCTACAAGACGGAGCCCGACGCGCTGCGCAATCTCGCCCTGCCGATGATCGCGTTCTGGAACTTCAACCACTTCGTGGTGGTGGAGGGCTTCGGGCGCGACAAGGCGTACATCAACGATCCGGCGCGCGGCCACCTGGTGGTCAGCACCGAGGAGTTCGACCGGGCGTTCACCGGCGTCGTGCTGGTGTTCGAGCCGGGCCCCGACTTCGTCCCCGCCGGGCAGCCCCATTCCCTGTTCCGGGCGTTGCGGCACCGCCTGCCGGGTAGCCGCCTCGCGATGTTCTACGTCGCAGTTGCGACGCTCGCGCTGGTCATCCTGGGGCTCGCCGTGCCGCTACTGTCGCAGGTCTTCCTCGATCGGATCGTGGTCGGCGAGCAGGTCGACTGGGGCCGACCGCTACTCGTCCTCATGGCCGTCGCGGCACTGTTGACCGGCGGCCTGACGTACCTGCAGCAGTCGGGCCTGGCGCGCCTCGAGACCCGCCTGACTCTTGCCTCGGCGAGCCGTTTCGTGTGGCACGTGCTGCGCCTGCCGATGGAGTTCTTCGGGCAACGCTCCAGCGGCGAGGTCGGCGCCCGAATCGCGCTCAACGATCAGGTCGCCCGCCTGCTTTCCGGCGACCTGGCGACCAACATGGTCAACGTGTTGATGGTCGGGCTGTTCGCCGCCCTGATGCTGCAGTACGACGTGCTCCTCACGATGATCAGCGTCGCCGTTGCCGGATGCAACCTCGTGGCCCTTCGCTACATGGCGCGGCGGCGGAGCGAGGAAAGCCAGATGCTGCTCCAGCAGCGAGGCACGCTTGCCGGGGTGACGATGAACGGCCTGCAGACGATCGAAACCCTGAAAGCCACCGGGGGCGAGGCGGACTTCTTCGCCACGTGGGCCGGCCATCACGCCAACGCCGCCAACGCCGCCCAGCTCCTGAGCGTGTCTTCGCTCAAGCTGGGCGCGATCTCCACCTTCCTGACGGCCCTGGCCGGCGCGATGGTGCTCTGCCTCGGTGGGCTGCGGGTGATCGACGGCGTGCTGACGCTGGGCATGCTGCTCGCCTTCCAGCAACTCCTCGGGCGGTTCCTCGGCCCGGTGAACGGTCTGGTAACGCTCGGCGCTCAGCTGCAGGAGGTCTCCAGCGACCTCCACCGGTTGGACGACGTGATCCGATACCCGGTCGATCCTCAGGTGGATCGGCAACTCGACGTTCGCGTGACCGAGCGCACAGCGGCCCGACTTCAGGGTGAGCTGGAGCTTCGCGACGTCACGTACGGCTACAACCCGCTCGACCCGCCGCTGCTGACCAACTTCAGCGTAAAGCTGCACCCGGGGCGGCGGGTGGCGTTGGTGGGCGCCTCCGGCAGCGGCAAGTCGACGATCGCCAAGCTGGTCTGCGGCCTGTACACACCGTGGAGCGGGGAGATCCTGTTCGATGGCCGACCGTTCGCCGAGGTTTCGCGCAAGGTGATGACGTACTCGGTGGCGATGGTCGACCAGGACATCGCCCTGTTCGAGGGGACGATCCGTGACAACCTGACGATGTGGGACGAGTCCGTCGCCGAGCCGGAACTGATCCAGGCTGCCCGCGACGCCCGGATCCACGACGACATCACCAACCGGCCGGGGGGCTACGACGCAGTCGTCGAGGAGGGTGGGCGCAACTTCAGCGGGGGACAACGCCAACGTCTGGAGATCGCCCGCGCCCTGGTCCGCCAACCGCGGCTGCTGATCCTCGACGAGGCGACCAGCGCGCTCGACCCGCTGACCGAGCAACGGATCGACGACAGCCTGCGCCGCCGGGGCTGCACCTGCTTGATCGTCGCCCATCGGCTGAGCACGATCCGCGACTGCGACGAGATCCTGGTGCTGCAGCAGGGGCAGGTCGTCCAACGCGGCACGCATGAAACGTTGCGACATCTTCCCGGCGCTTACGCCGGGCTGATCCGAGCCGGGCAGTAGACACACGTGGACACCGACCTCGAGGCCGACGCGCTCGCCGCCGATGGATTGCCCGTTTCCGACCGACGATTCGTGATGGGGGACAGCGGTCGGCTCTGGTCGGTCAGCGGTGGGCCCGTCGACGTGTTCCTGGTGTCGACGGCGGCCGGCGAGCCGACGGGCGCACAGCACCACCTCGTGCGGCTCGCTCCCGGACAGGGCCTGTACGAGATCGGCGTGCCCCCGTCCCTCCCGGTCGCGCTGGTCGTTGTCTGCACACCCGACGCACGGTTGACCGAGACGCTGCGCCCCGCCGCCGACGGTCCGCCCGCTGCGCTGGCCCTGCTGGAGGGTTGGATCGCAGCCCTTTGTGCCGCACTCGTCGTCGCCCGCGGTCCGCACGCGCCGCTGCTGCTGGAGTCGGACACGGAGATCACCCTGGCAGCACCGGGCGCAGTCACGTCTCGCGCCGGTGTGGTGTGGGTCCAGCACCTCGCCGGCAGCTCACAGTTCATCGGGCAAGCGGAGCTGCCCCCGCTCACCGGCCCCGGCTTCGTGCCCGTGTCCACCCCCGCCTGGCTGTGGTCCGACGCCGGGACACGTTTGGCCGCCGTCGACACCGCTTGCTGGCTGCAACACGACCCGGCACTGGACGGCCTACGGATGTTGCATCAGCTCGTCGCACAAGCGCATCTCCTCCGCGTCCGCGCCGGTGAGCAACTGCTCCACGAGCGTCTGCAGCACGCCGTCGCGCTCGATGCCCGCCGCCTCGACGGGGCGCTGCGCGAGTTGCTCACGCCGCTCGACGAGGACACCGACGGCGACGACGCAGTGGGCGAGAACCTCGATCCCTGGTTCGCAGCGTGTCGTCTGATCGGGTCCCGCCAGCACATCAAGTTCCGCCAACCGGCCGTACGGAGCTCGTCCGAGCCGGCCATCGATCCGCTCGGCGCGATCCTCGAGGCATCCAACATCCGAGCCCGTCGCGTCGCGCTGAGCGGCGGCTGGTGGTGTCACGACAACGGTCCCCTCCTCGCCGTGCTCGAACAGGGTCGTCGGCCGGTCGCCCTGCTGCCCGCCTCGGCGCGCAGCTACCGGCTGATCGACCCGAGCAGCGGCCACTCCGAGAAGGTCACGGCTCAGGTTGCAGCCACTCTGGAAACCCAGGGGCACGTGTTCTACCGGCCGCTGCCAGCAGGCCATGTTCGGCTGCGGGAGTTGCTCCGCTTCGGCTTGCAAGGCTGTCGGCGGGACCTGCGGACCCTGCTGGTGCTCAG
>JANNNL010000205.1:0-1499 GCA_031398525.1 Actinomycetes bacterium
CTTGCCGATCCGTCGAAAAGGTGAGCCGCCCCGGGCGCAGCGCCTGGCCGAAGCCTGCGCGCCCCCGGGGCGGATCTCGGTGGTTCGGAATCCCCGATAGGCGAACTTCGAGGTGTTACCCTCAATCTCGACCTACGTCAATCGCCCGTCGGAGCAATGCTCTGGCGGGCGATTCCCATTGTGCGGTTCCGTTCGGCCCGAGAGCCATCTGGAATCGTCGGAGAATCTTTCCCTGACTGGTTCAGTCGCCCCGGTTTTCGGCTTGGCTTCTCGTAGTTCGGTGTGAACACCGCACTCGTCGTCCCCAGGCTGTTCGCCGGTTTGGCATCCCCTGTACGTTGACCAGCATGCACCCTCTATTTGACCAGGTCAAGGGGTATTTTGGAATCCCCAGGGTTATCCCCTGAGTTTTTCGGTTACCCCCAGAGTTTTACATTTTGTCCACCTGTTGTTCACCGAACGAACGCGGTTGCCCACAGGTTTATACACAGATTTGGGGTTGCTATGTGGTCATTGCGAGACAGTGGTGGTGTCGCGGCCGGAGCGGAGCAGGGTGCCGGGGGTGGCACCGGTTGGGCGGCCGTCGACGACGATAGCGACCCCGTTGACCAGCACGCGGCGGATGCCGTGGGCCTCGGTGGTCAGCCGGGCCGACTCGCCCGGAAGGTCGCAGACCAGCTTGGCATCACCGGCTCCGATCGTTGCCGGGTCGAACACGACGATGTCGGCTCGGGCTCCTTCGCGCACGATCCCTCGGTCGACTAGACCGAACAGGGCCGCGGGTCGCGAAGTGATCATCGCCACGGCGGCCTCGATCGGGGCGAGTTGGCGGCCGTGCAGGCAGTCGGCAAGGAACCGGGTGGTGTAGCCCGTGCCGCACATCCGGTCGAGATGGGCTCCGGCGTCGGAGCCGCCGATCATCGCATGCGGGTCGTTCCACAACTTGGCGCGCATTCGCCACGACTCGGCATCGTCGTCCTGCGGGGTCGGCCACAGGACGGTCCGCAGGTCGTCGGCGATGACCACATCGAGCAGCGTGCCGAACCACGATGTGCCCCGCTCGTCGGCGATGTCGGCGACTCGACGGCCCTTCAAGCCATCGTTGGCCGTCGAGAACGTGTCGCCGATGACGTAGTCGCGCCAGTCAGCCAGGCGGCGGAACACCCCGGCCTCGGGGGACTGAGCCAATTCCAACATGCGGACCCGGGTATCGGGATCTTGGAGGCGGGTGATCCGTTCGGGGATTGGGCAGCTCAAAATCGCTTGCCAGCCCGGGATCAGCCACAGTCCGCAGAAGTTGAGGAAGCTCATGTTCATCGGCACTTGCACGGGCATCGTGAGGGCGACCACCTGACCGCCGAGTTCGGCGGCTCGTCGGCTCGCGGCGAGTTGGCGGCCCACCCGCTCGGGGGCTCGGGAGTCCACGGTGAGCACGTTCCAATTCAGTGCTCGGCCGGCGCGCACACTCATCTCGGCGAGGAGTTCGACCTCGTCATCGC
>JANNNL010000207.1:0-1997 GCA_031398525.1 Actinomycetes bacterium
GCTCCACCGATTCGAGCAGGAACCCAACGCCGTCACCGACCAGTTTGGCGAACGCCGCAACCGGTGTTTCGAGATCGCCGAGCAGTTCCGCCCACACCGGCACCACGGTGTGGGCGGCGGCGAGGGCGTGGAATTCCTGGCGGCCCGGTCGGAGCCGCACACCCCCGGCGGTCGTCCTTGTATCGGTCGTCGTCGGGTCGGTCATCCGTCGGCACCGAATCGACGGAAGAAGCACGAACGCGCTCCGGTGTGGCACGCCCCGCGGCCGTCCTGGATGACCTTGAACAGCAAGACGTCGGTGTCGCAGTCGTAGTACGCCTCTTGGACGTACTGGCCGTCGCCGCTGGTGTCCCCCTTGCGCCACACCTCCTGGCGGCTGCGCGACCAGTAGACCATCCGCCCCTCGGCGAAGGTGAGAGCCAGCGTCTCGGCGTTCATCCAAGCGACCATCAGCACATCGCCGGTCGCATGGTCCTGCGCGATCGCCGGGACAAGACCCGAGCTGTCGTACTTGACGGTGGCCAGTTCTTCGGGGGTGACAGCAATCGCAACGCCTGTGGGCATCAGGTCATGCTACGGGCCGCCCCTCGCTCAGCGAAGCTGTTTGCGCTTCGAACGGATCTTGCGGACCGAAGGGTTGGGAGCGACGACAGCGGGGCTACAGGTACAGGCCGGTGGAGCCCTCGATGCGACTCGCCGCAACGGCATGCAGATCGCGTTCCCGCAGCATGATGTAATCCTCGCCTTGCACCTCGACCTCGTAGCGGTCATCGGGGCTGAACAGCACCCGGTCACCCACCTCGGCCGAGCGCACGTTCTGGCCCAGGGCAACCACTTCGGCCCACGTCAGCCGCTTGGCGACTTGCGCAGTCGCAGGAATCAGAATGCCTCCCGACGAGCGCCGCTCGCCCTCGTCGCGAGGGATCTTGACCAACAGGCGGTCATTGAGCATGCGGATCGGGAGCTTCTGATCGACGGTCTGGGCAGCCACTCCGGGCACGGTACCGTGCGCAGCGGGCAGATCGAAACCGTGCGCGTGATCACCGTCGACGACGTCTCGCTCGCCGCCGACATCGCCGCCCGCAGCGCCCCGGGCTGAGACGGCTTATCGAACCGGTCGGACGATGATGCCCTGCGCGGTCATGACTGCTTTCGCCTCAGCGATCGTGTGCTCCCCGAAGTGGAAGATCGAGGCGGCGAGCACCGCATCAGCCCCGGTCTGCACGATGCCCTCGGCCAGATGGGCGAGGGTGCCCACGCCTCCGCTGGCGATCACCGGCACCGGCACGGCCTCGACCACGGCACGAGTAAGGGCGATGTCGAAGCCGTCACGGGTGCCATCTCGGTCCATCGAGGTCAGCAGAATCTCACCCGCCCCCCGGCGGGCCGCCTCGGCCGCCCAGGCCACTGCGTCGGTACCCGTTGGGGTTCGACCCCCATGGAGAAAGACCTCCCAGCCATCGCTGCCATCACGACGACGACGGGCATCAACGGCGCACACGACGCACTGCGCGCCGAACACGGCAGCAATCTCGTCGATCAGCTCGGGGCGCTGAACGGCGGCGGTGTTGACGCTCACCTTGTCGGCCCCGGCGCGCAGCATGCGCCGGGCGTCCTCGACGGTGCGGATTCCCCCGCCGACGGTCAGCGGGATGAACACCTGATCGGCCGTCCGTTGGACAACGTCGACCATCGTGTCGCGGCCATCGGACGAGGCGGTGATGTCGAGAAAGATCAGCTCATCGGCACCTTGTTCGTCATACCGAGCGGCAAGCTCAACCGGATCGCCTGCATCGCGCAGACCGACGAAGTTGATGCCCTTGACGACGCGTCCGTTGGTCACATCGAGACAGGGAATGACCCGCGCCACCCTCACGATGCGCCCCGGAGCGCCATCAGACCTTCGGCAACTGTGAACCGGCCCTCGTAGATCGCTCGCCCGGTGATCGCTCCGGCCAGGCCGGCAATCGCCCCCAACGCCCGCAGGTCGGCAAGGT
>JANNNL010000314.1:0-1766 GCA_031398525.1 Actinomycetes bacterium
GGTGCGGCGCCGGTGTGGCGTGAACTGGTGGCCCCGGGCCGTCGGTACGCCGTGGCTCACCGGCATTCTCGCCAGATACCGCTCAGTAACCACGTCGTCGGGTGTGACCCCGGCGGTCGTCGCGAGGGCTCTCAACTCGGCCCGGGTGACAGCGCTCTCGGGGGGCTCCGCCCCCGGGCGCAGGTAGCGCATCATGCTCAGCAGCGCTCCCCCGGGCGGGGCGAGTGCTGCGGTTGGCGCGTGAAGCGAGAGATACAACGGCTGGTCACCGCCGAGAATGAACGAGCGGGCGGGCGGACTCCGCAACCCCAAATCGAGACACGCCGCCTCGACGGGCGGACCCAGCCGGTCGATGCCCTCGACGGGCTGTCCAGTCAACCGCTCGACGGTCTGGGGCCCTCCGGCGGCGACGATCACATGGGTGGCGGTGATCACCGTCCCGTCGACCAACCGCACATGCGCTGCGTCGTGCGACTCGGTCACGTCGGCCACCTGGGCAAACTCGCGAACCTCGCCCCCCTGTGCCGTCACGTATCGACGCAGCCCGTCGATGATCGTCTGCCAGCCGTGATCGACGTAGCGCACCCCGGGCCTGAGCGCCAGTTGAATCTGGGCCGCGGCGGCCCCGGCGTCGAATTCGTCGGGGAGATCGGTGTAACTGCTGACCCGAACGAGCCCGTCGAACACCCGCCGCAGGTCGGCGGGAAGATCGGCGAGCCAACTATTCACGCTGGTACCAACAAGGGCTGCGGTGTCGAGCTTTGGCAAGGCCGCAAGCAGCCGGCCCGCCCGCAGTTTGCTACGAACGCTGAGGGCGGTCGTCGTCACCAACGATTTTGGACCCCCGGGTAGCTGATGCAACCGCTCGCAGGCCAACAGCCAACCGGCGTCGGTCGGCGGCGTCCTACCGGGCACATCGACGCCCAGCTCGGTGAGCAGCCCGAACAACGCGCCGCCCAGATAGATCGCATGCGGACCGACGTTGAGTTCGTACCCGTCAACCGTGGTGGTTCGTGCCCGACCGCCCACGCCGTGCGCATCGAGCACACTCACCGATACCCCAGCTCGCGCTACCTGGGCCGCTGCGCTCAGCCCGGCAATACCGCTTCCAATCACGACGACATCTGTCATGTGCATCAACCTCCATCGTCTTGACGACGGCGAGGTCACGATTGTGACAAATCACGGATGTGACGTCTCACAATTGTGCGTCTACAACGTCTTGAGGACCGCCACAAGCTCGGCAACCGGACGGAAGGTCAGCCCGGCAATGGCCCGGTGGGCATACCTGACGATGCCGTTGCCGTCGACTACGAAGACGCTGCGCCGGGGGAAGCCAAGGGGACCGAGGGTGCCGTAGAGTCCAGCGACATCCTTGCTGGTGTCGGCCAGCAACGGGAACCGGAATCCGTGCTTGGTGGCGAACTTGGCGTGGCTTTCGAGGTCTTGCGCCGAGAGCGCCAGCACCTGCGCGCCGAGATCGGCGAACTGGCTGAGGTCGTCGTTGTATGAGTTGAGTTGCTTGGTGCATACCGGCGTGTCGTCGCCCGGGTAGAACACCAGAATCACCGGCCGCCCCCGGAATTCCGCGAGGGTGTACGACCGATCACCGGTGCCCGGGCCCACCCCGCGGAGGCTGAAGTCCGGCGCCATGTCACCGATTGAGAGACTCACTGTCAGCCGCCGATCGCTTCGAGCACGTCATCGGAGATGTCGAAGTTGGCGAACACGTCTTGCACGTCGTCGTTGTCTTCCAAGGCATCCAT
>JANNNL010000315.1:0-5812 GCA_031398525.1 Actinomycetes bacterium
CCGGAAAGCCGACCAACGAGTCCCGGCCGATTCGCCAAGCACCACGAAACACATTCCACACGGTGTAGGCATTGGTCTGATCGCGCACCTCGAACATCGGTCGAATCATCGTCGCCCCGCCGGCTGCGATCACCGACACGGCGGCCAGAACCGCGGAAGGGGCGATGACCCGAACGGCGCGACGTCCTTCGCCTCGCCAGACCCAGACGACGGCGACCAACCATCCAACCGCCACTGGAGCCTTGATCAAGGCCGCGACTGCCAGCAGCACCAGCGCAAACGCTTTTCGCGAACCCAGTAACCACAGCGCGGCCAAGCACAATGCCCCGATGACCACATCGATGTGGGCAAGGTGAACCCCTTCGTACAGCAGGGTCGGACTCAACCCGACGGCCGCGACCGCACCCGCGGGTGCTCGCTGCCGCCACAACCCGACGACCATCGCGATCGCCGCCAGCGCTCCAAGTAGTTGCCAGGCAACACGCGTCGCCCCCGGGTTGTCGGACGTCATCGACGACATCACGATGGCAATGGCGACCAAGCCCGGTCCATACTGCGACGGCGTCTCGGCCCAGATGCCCGTTCGCTCGGCGATCCGATCGTTGGGGAAGTCCGCCGGAAGCGCCGTGTACGGGCTCGCGTCGTACTCGGTGACGATTCGTCCGTTCATGTGATACGACCACAAGTCGGTACCAACGGGGTGGGCGACGCACATTGCCAGGGTCGCCGCCACGGAAACCCCGACGATCGCCCGCACGCCGACGCGGACTCGGCCAGACGCAAGGCCCCCCACGAGCAGGCCGTAGGCGACAGTGATCACCACCAGAACCGCCCCCCGGGTCGGCGTCAGGCGCCGAAAGAACGGGTACGCCACAACTCCTGCGGCATTGACCACAAGCAGCCCCCACCCGGCGAATGTGCCCGCACGCCCAGACCTGGAACTCATCATCGCCAACGAGTCTTCCTTGATGTCCGGGCCCGCAGCAAAGACGCCGAACCGCGGCGCGGTTTTCGCGGACGCCGTCATGGCGTGGCGGCGTGGGATGCACCTGGGGTCGCGTGGTTTACCCGTCGCGTTCGGCGAGTTCGCGGAATTCGTCGGGGACGGTGTCGTACTGCGACATTGCCACCGAGACGTAGCCCAGGGAATCGCGACCGAACTTGCGGCGGATGTCATCCATCGACCGATCAATCGCCCACCGCGTCGAACCATTTGACGAGCCGGGCCGGTATAGATCGTCGGCATCCGCTGATTCGACCGGGAGTTCCAACTGCAGCGTCGGTTGATCGACCAGGTTCGACACAGAGATGGCGAACAGCGTGACGTCGCGCTCGTGCGGGTGATCGTCGAGCGCGGCGTGCACCAACCGCTCGGCAACCTCGACGAGGGTCAGGGTCGAGGAGATCGGCCCGGGCAGCGTCAGCGAGCGGGTGACGGCCTTCATCTGGGCGAACCGCACCCGCACCGTCACCGTCCGTCCGGCGCGTTGCTTGGCTCGCAACCGTGACGCCACCCGGTCGGCCAGGTGTCCGAGGATGCCGCGCATCATCTCGCGGTTGGGCACCTGGCGGCGAAACGCGGACTGCGCCCCCATTGACGCCGCTCGTCGGCCTCCTTCGACCTGTCGGTGATCCTCGTTGGCAGCGAGATGGAACAGCTTCGTGCCGATCGCACGACCCAGCACGCCCTGCAACGCGTCAGGTGAACTGGCGGCCAACTCGCCGATCTTGGTGATGCCGCGACCGGCGAGCTTCCGTTGCGCGACCGGGCCGATTCCCCACATCAAACTGACGGGCAGCGGGCCGAGAAACTCCAGTTCACGATCGGGGTCAACGACGACGAGCCCGTCAGGCTTGGCGACCTGCGAGGCGATCTTGGCCAGGTGCTTGGTCGATGCAACCCCGACCGAGATTGGTAGCCCGAGTTCGCCGCGCACGCGCTCACGGATCTGCGACGCGATCGACTGAGGCTCACCGAACAGGTGAATCGCCCCCGACACGTCGAGGAATGCCTCGTCGATCGAGATTCGCTCAACGAGTGGGGTGAAGTCGTAGAACACGTCGATGACCAGGTCGCCGAGGCGCTGGTACTCGGCAAAGTGTCCGGCGACGAAGACCAGATCGGGGCACAATCGCTTGGCCCGCCAGCCGGGCATCGCCCCATGCACCCCGAAGGCCCGGGCCTCGTATGAGGCGGCCAGCACCACGCTGCCACCCACCGCGATCGGCCGGCCCTGCAGGCTCGGGTCGAGGAGTTGTTCCACCGAGGCGTAGAACGCATCGAGGTCGGCGTGGAGGATGGTCGGGCGACGCATCATCACGCTAGATTATCGAACACCTGTACGTATAGCCAGCCGCACCCGACCCGAACTTGACGAAGTTGTCAATCCCGGTGTGGGGGCAATCGACGCCCGCGCCTACAGTCGGTCGAGTGAGTAACAACATGTGTGAAGGACGGGTCGCCATCGTCACCGGAGCCGGGCGCGGCATCGGTCGCGAGTACACCCTGCTATTGGCCCACCACGGTGCAAAGGTCGTCGTCAACGACTTCGGCGGCGCCCGCGACGGCTCCGGCAGCGACGGCGGCCCCGCCCAAGACGTGGTCGACGAGATCATCGCCGCCGGTGGTGAGGCCGTCGCCCATGTCGGTGACGTCTCGTCGTTGGCCGACGCCGCGGCGATGGTGAAGTTGGCGATCGACACGTTCGGTGGCCTCGATGTGCTGGTCAACAACGCCGGCATCCTGCGTGACCGCATGCTGTTCTCGATGTCGGAGGAGGAATGGGACTCGGTCATCAAGGTCCACCTCAAGGGCACCTGGGCCCCGAGCCGGGTCGCGTCGGAGTATTGGCGCAACCGCGCCAAGGCCGGCGAGACCAACGACGCCCGGATCATCAACACGACGTCGGTGTCGGGCATCTACGGAAACCCCGGGCAGTCGAACTACGGTTCGGCCAAGGCCGGTATCGCCGCCTTCAGCCAGATCGCCGCCGAAGAGTTGGGCCGCTACGGCGTCACCGTCAACGCCGTCGCCCCCGGTGCCCTCACCCGCCTCACCGAAGACCTCGGCATGCCCGACGAGATGCTTGAGCGCTTCGGCCCCGAATGGGTCGCCCCGGTCATCGTCTGGCTCGCGTCGCCCCAATCGGCCGACGTCACCGGCCAGATCATCGAGTCGAACGGGCAACTGCTCGCCATCGCCGAAGGCTGGCGCCGCGGCCCGCACGTCACCGACCCGCCGATCGACGCCAACGAGATCGACGCGGCGATTCGCCCGCTGCTCGCCGAGGCCCGGCCCCGCCACAAGATGTCGGAGCTGCAGTAGCGATGGCCTCCGCCGCGGATCGGCTACGTGAGTTGGTCGATCCGCGGTACGCGGCGATCGTCACGATGGAACTGCAGAAAGGCATCGTCGGCGACGAGGCGATCTTGCCGGCATTGCCGATCGCGGTGCGCGAGGCCGGCCTACTCGACGTCGCCGGGCGCGTCTGCCGAGCGGCGCGACGGGTCAACGTGAGGGTCGTTCACGGCACGATGCGCGAACGACCCGATGGGGCCGGTCAGGCGATCAACTGCAAGATCTTCTCGATCGCCGCGAAGCGCAAGGCCGAGGTTGGCTACAGCCCGACCGAGATCGGTCAGCCCGGGGTGGAACTCGTCGACGAACTCGACGTGCAATCCGCCGACATCGAGGTCCCCCGAATGCACGGGATGACCCCGTTCACCGGCACCGAACTCGATGCGGTGCTGCGCAATCTCGGGGTTCGCACGATCATCCTGCTCGGCGTGTCGCTCAACCTCGGGATCATGGGGGCCGCGCTCAGCGCCCTTGATCTCGGCTACCAGGTGATCGTCGTGCGTGACGGCGTCGTCGGTCTCCCCAAGGAGTACGCCGACGCTGTCCTCGCCAACAGCCTGTCGATGATCGCCACCATTGTCACCGCCGACGAACTGATCGAGGCCTGGAATGTCGCCTGAGACCTGGTGGGCCGAGCGGTCAGGGCTCGCCGGAACCACTGCGATCGTCACCGGTGGTGCGGGCGGATTGGGTGAAGCCATCACCCTCGATCTGGCGGCCAACGGCGTACGCGTCGCTGCGGTCGACCGCGATGCCGATGCGGTTGCTTCGATTCACGCCGCCCTCAACGAGCGGGGCCACGAGGCGATCATCCACCTCGGCGATGCCCGCGACCCCGACGTGCTCGACACGTTATTCGCCGCGGTCAACGAGCGCTGGGGTCGACTCGACACTCTCGTCAATGTTGTCGGCGGCACCTTCAAAGGGGCGTTCGCCGACCAGGCGCCCAAGGCGTGGGATGCCTTGCTGCGCGCCAACCTCACCCACGTCCTGCATGCGTCGTCGCGTGCGATTCCGGCGATGCGCGCCGGCGGGCGAGGCGGCAGCATCATCAACGTGACGACGATCGAGGCGCACCGCGCCGCCCCGAACTTCGCCGTCTACTCCGCGGCCAAGGCCGCGGTCACCCACTTCGCCCGATCGTTGGCGATCGAGGTGGCCCCCGATCGCATCCGGGTCAACAACGTCGCTCCCGACATCACGCCGACCCCGAACATGCTCAAGATCGCCGGCGATCAACCGGCGTTTCCCGCGGCAGGCACGCCGATCGCCATCCCGATGGGACGCTTAGGCGAGACCAGTGACATCGCCAATGCCGTGGTGTTCCTCGCCTCGGGATTGTCGTCGTACATCACCGGGACGACGCTGCACCCCGACGGAGGCACATTCGCCGCGTCGGGCTGGTTCAACTGGCCTAACGAGGGTTTCCTGAACACCGTGCCCGACTCGATCCTCGACACGCTGGCTTCTCGCGAGTAGCGGGTTGCCGCCAGCCGCAACGACGAACTGGTGCCAGAAAGTACGGAAATCCGCACGATCTGACACCACTTCCCCGCGACCGAGGCCCGAATCACACCTCGAGGTACGGCTCCCAGCCGGGCTCGAGCCGACGCAGGTCGCCGATGATGATCTGCTGGCGCGACGGCACGATCGGAGCGCGGCGCAGCGTCCAGCCGTAGTGGCTGTGCATCTCGTCGAGCGACCGGTCGCGCTTGTAGCCGTTGTGGTCTCGGCACGACGCAACCAGGTTGAGCCACGTCGACCCGCCACCCTGGCACGCCGGGAGCAGGTGGTCGGCGGTATCGCCCCGACGGCTACACGGCCGACCGTCGATCACGAACTGGCAGACGTGGGCGTCACGCACCCGCACCCGCCGTGCCGTGCAGATCGGCGGCCGACGGAAGACGGAATGAACCACCCCAACTCGGGCGACGACGGTGGGGACACTGACCGAAATCGACGGCGAATGCATCACCATGGCGATATCGGTTGACGCCGCCACGACGTGGTCGCAGACCAACAGTTCGCAGGCGCGCTCCACCGAGATCACCCGATCGATCCGCCACGAGGCGTCAAGCAACAGTACCGATGTCATCACTGGCCCCCTTCCGGCCGATCGTCAACGATTGACAGTCTCACCCGATGTTCCCACACGCTCAAGTGAATTGTCGGTACACGATGTGCAACACGCCGGGGTTGCGACGGCTCATCTAGGTTGGCGGGGTGGCTGAACATGTGGATGTCCTGGTTGTCGGCGCGGGGATTTCGGGAATCGGGGCGGGGTACTTCCTGAAGACCGAGTGTCCCAACCGCACCTTCGCGATCCTCGAAGGACGCGCCGACATCGGCGGCACGTGGGACCTGTTCCGCTACCCCGGCGTGCGGTCCGACAGCGACATGCACACCCTTGGCTACGGCTTCAAGCCATGGACGCAGGCCAAGTCGATCGCCGAT
>JANNNL010000329.1:0-19714 GCA_031398525.1 Actinomycetes bacterium
GTCCCCCAGGCACGCCGATGGGGGGGCCAGGGTGGTCGATGCCGTCATCAACAGGAATGACGACAAAGCGGACGCCGAGCGTCGCCAGTAACCGCCCCACCCGGGCGGTCGATACCGATGCGATCGAGGCCAAGGCCTCGCGCGTCACCCGATCGCCCGCACCCTCGGCCCCCAGGAACTGGCTTTCGGTGGTGACAGGACCATCATCGGTGATGGTGTAGGCAACGCCCGGGTACAGCGTGCGGCCCGGGGCGGGCAACAGCCTCGGATCACCGATGAAGAGCACCCGGTAGTCACCGGCTGCCTCGGTGCCTCCGAAGATCGGGGTTGTCGCCGCCGGCAGCTGCCGGAGAAACGTCGACAGCCCAAGCGAGGGCATTGACCACGAACCGTGGAAGCTGGCCCCCGCGCCGGGAACCAACCCAACGACCAGCCCGACGCCGATGGCCAGTCCGAGGGGCTGACGCCAGCCGAGGCTCGCCCCGCGCACGTCGTGTTCGAAAGCGGCGACCGCACATGCCCCGCTCAGCGACAAGCCACAGGCAACCGGTACCAGCAACAGACCAAGTTCCGGCAGCCGGAACGGCAGTGCGCCCCGATCGGCGAGGATCGCAATGACGGCGAACCCCAGTGCCTGACATGCGGCCCGCGACGCCCAGGTCAATCGCCAGCCCCGCCCGACCAGCGGGGCCGCAGCGATCGGCACATAGAGCCCCAAGGTCGCCGGAGCGAGCACCGTGGCTCCGATGCCAAAGGTCATGACGGCGAGCAGCCCAAGCGCCGGTGGTCCGGCGGGAACGGCACCGAGGAGATCGCTCCAGCCACCGGAGCGAACGAGCGTTGTCGCCCAGGGCAGGTTGAGCAGGGCCGCGATCAGCAGCGCGCCTGCCGCTGTGGCGACGCCGGCGAGGACACTCGCCGACCCGCGGGCGACGACGGTGCCGAGGGCGAACAGAATGGAGGCCCCGAGCACGAGCAGCGGGAACACCGGAGCAAATGCCGCAACCACCGCGCAGAGCACACCAAGGGAAACGAGGATACGGACCCGTTCTCGCGGGGGCACCGAGACGACCGCATCGGCGATGTCGTCGTCGCCCCATTCCTGTACCGCGACCACTCCGATTCCACCGGCGCGACGAACGAGATCCATTGCCCATGGGAAGCCGCCGTAGGCCGCAACCACGCTCCAGCGCCCCGCCGCGATCGCTGCGTACGGCAACGGAATTGCGGCATAGACCGCCAGCGCAGCGGCCCGAGCGCGGGCCGACGGGAAGAACCCACCGAGCCGCCATGCCCCCCAGTAGCCCGCGACCAATGGGCCGATGACCAGCAGCAACCGGGTCAGACCATCAGGCAGCGGGAGCGCATCGAAGAGGCCAACGAGGGCGTGGGCCGTCGGAGGGTTGCCCGCCCGACCAAACCCCTGGGGGTCCCATCCAGCGACGTAGCGGCGCAGGAGTTGGCCGGAGCCCGGGATTTGAGCGAACTGCCCGACTCGTGAGACGCCGCGTGAGATCAGCGTTCGACTCCCGAAGAGCACGAGGACAGCAACTCCGACGCGCACGGCAATCGCCATCGTCGCCGTTTGTCCCCTGCGGGCCGTGGGCATTGCCCGTATCGCGGCATTGGCACGATTGCGGCGATGCCGCAGGAATAGGGCGAGTCGGGCACTGCCGCGCATCTGCAGGCCGGCGATTTCCCGGTCGGGCACTTGGCGCAGTGGCCGGATCTGTCGTCGGCGGGCCAGCACCCCGACCATCCGGGCCGGGAGCCCCAGCAGCGCATACAGCGACGCGAGACCATCCTTGACGCGACCGGTGAACAGGCCAACCGCCGTTTCGACGATCGACACCACGGCGAGTTGGAGCAACACGAGCGGGGTCCGCCACCGTCCCGTCATCGTGGCAACGGTGTCGATGCGGTGGCGCGCGATGGCCCGACGATGACCAACGTCTCGGCGTCGTTCGATCAGCGACTCGCGATGACGGGCGACCGCTGCCGGAACGACCAACACCCGGGCACCGTTGAGATGGGTACGCCAACACAGGTCGAGATCTTCGCCGTGGAAGTCGAAGCCGGCCGGGAAGCCGCCCAGCGCCCGGAATAGGTCGGCACGGATCAACAGGCAGGCCGACGGCACGCTGAATACGTCTCGGACCGCGTCGTGCTGCTCCTGATCGAGTTCGCCAGGTTCGACCAGCGGATCGACCTCACCGAAGCGATCGACACCATGCCCCACGTGCTGAAGCACCGTTGGATCGTCCCAGTCGACGAGTTTCGGGCCGACGACACCGGCGTTGGACCGGTACATCTCCTCGACGAGCGCGCTGATCGCGTTGGTGGCCAGCGCCACATCATCGTGCATGAAGCAGAAGAAGCCGCTTCCCTCGACCAGGCGAATCGCCTCGTTGGCCGCTGCGCCGAAGCCGGGGTTGGTCGGTACGGCCCGTACGAAGGAGTTCGGAAGCTGCGACTTGATCCGCTGGGGAATGTCTCCCGCTTCGCCGGCGATGAGAAACAGCAGATTGAGATTTGGATAGTCCTGGTGAGTGAGGGAGTACAGGACCTCGTCAAACCACGGTCCCGGCTCATGCACGACCACCACGCCCACAACGGGCGGTGCAGTACTACCGGGTGAATCCACGACGGTCGAGGGTAGCCGGGTTCGAGCAACTCTCAGGGGCATCCCACCGAAAGCCACTTCCAGAAAAGATCACAGATCGCTTGCAATAATTAGCATAACAAGATACTCTACTCTGCATACCATCCCGAACAGGAGCCCATTGATGACCCGCCCAACCATGCCCGCCCTTGATCAGCTATTGAACTTCGACCTTCCCGGAGTCGATGTCGACCGATTGGCCGCAGTTGCCAAGGACGCGGCATACGTGGCCGTCGGCTTTGGCGTCCTCGCGGTGCAAAGGGCGCAGGTCCGCCGCCGTGAACTCACCGCTCAGGCCACCACCGCCGGGAATCAGGTCCGTGAGTTCGTCACCGGAATCTGCCGCTGACACTGCATTCCGCCGGAAGCGACGGGCTCTCATCCAGGGAGCGGCTGAATCACCGAACGTCCGATCACGTCGGCCAAGACGTGCGTCGGCACCGATGAGGTGAGGCAGACTCGGCCTTCGGCATCGGTCGGAACAACTACCAGGTTGGCCACGTTCGCTCCCGGATTGACGTTGAGCACCGATGCGTCGGGGGGCGTTGCCCCGCACGGAAAGACCGTCAGGTACCCGACTCGTTGCGCATCGATCCCCGAGAGCTCGAAGACGACGGCTGCCGCCGCGTCGCCGACATCGATCGCTCGGCTCTCCCCTGCCGTCCACGGCCCCGTGGTCCCGATGTTCGACCGCGAGTCAATGACCCGTCGCGGAGAACTGAACGAGGTCAGTGACCCGACAGCAGGTGCGTACCAGCCGTCGATGTCGGCGATGAGGTGGACTGGAGCCGAATTCCAGAGGCAGAACCCACCGAGCGAGTCGAGCGAGACAAACGCGCGATTCGCCACGTCGACACCGGGACGGAGGTTGAGGATCGACGCGTTCGGCTGCGGACCACCACACGGAAATGCCGTGACGTAGCCACCGGCCCGAGCGCCTGTCGCGGTCAAGTTGACCGACACCGCTGTCGCGTCCGCAGGACGAGACCCGGTCGCAACCTGCACCCGGGTCACGGTTCCGGTGACGATCGGAACCGTGCCGAGCGGTCGGCGAGTATCGAGCAATCGCTCGGGCACCTGGCCGGTGAATCGATGCCCGCCGGGCGCGAACCACCCAAGAACGTCGACAATCAGGTCGGTGTCGACTGAGGTGAAGACACAGATCGTTCCCGCCGGCCCGACCGGCACGACCGTCGTACCGGGTACATCGCGCCCGGCGAGGATCTGCACCGCCGACACATTCGGTTGCGGAGTGCCGCACGGGTACGCCGTCGTAAACCCGTTGGCGAGGGCGCGGGTAGTCGTCAACGTCACCGCGACGGCCGACGTTCCGGCGGGCATGCCCGGCAGCGCCGCGACCATGGTGCACCCGCCCTTGACCGGCGTCGGCGAGGTGCCGAGCCCGCCGCGGGTGTCGATGATCCGGGTCGGGGTGACCCCGACGAAGCCCTGACCCGTGGTGGGAACCAGTTCCCCCGCCACCGGGGGTGCGTCGCGCCCCAGACACGGGGTACGCACCGCAAACCAGTTGGACCGCAGGTTTAGGGCCTTGCGGACGTCATCGCCGGTCACGGTCACCTGGCCCGCTGTCCCGATGACGACCGCGGACACCACTCGACCCCCGAAGTCGCCGAGCCCGTTGCGCTTGGTGACGATGAGGTCGGTCAACCGCCCGACCTGCGGCCATGCCTGCTCGATCGTGGCGATCGGAATCTGCACTGTCCAGTTGTGGTGGCCGTTGGCGGCGATGTCATCGCCCTCGTCGATGACCGCGGGAAAGCCCGGAGACGTCGATGGGGCCGTATAGCCACCGCTCGACGATGAGAACATCGTGTTGGCGACCGGGCCGCCGGCCGAACCGACCCGGCGAACGTGCCCGGCGGTTGCGGTGATCGCGAGATCGGTCTCGGGTTTCTCGTTGATCGTTGGCGCACCGGTCGGCCCCGCTCGCCGACCTGCTCCGAGATACACCTGGCACGCCTGGGTGTCACAGGTCTTCGCATAGCTGTATCGCGTCTGGACTGAGGCGTACGAGCGTGCCGCTACGGCCTGCACCATAAGCGCCTGCTGCCCGCGACCACCCCCCAACGGGCCCCACGTCGACGACATCTCGGCCGGTACGACCGACCGCAGGTAGTGCTCCATCGGCACGTCGTTGACGGTGCGGTTCTCGCCAGCAGTTCCATTTGCCGCACGAATCTGACCCCGATATGACCGGACCATACCGGTGGGTTCGCAGACAGCAAGCAATTCGTCGACGTCGGACGTGGCCGTGACGTCGGTCTGTGTGTCGATGACGACTTGAGCTGTTGCCGCGTCGAGTACGACGGTCCAGCCAAGGGCCGGGTCGTCCAGATTGGCGTCAGACGCCGGGCACGCGGCCGTAGAGGTGCCCCACACCCGATAGGTCCCCTCCGATACTTCGCGAGCCACGACGCTCGTCCAGGTGCGGGCCAGCGGGTCGGCGGCGACCACTGCGTGTCCCCGGGGCTGAACCACTGAGGTTTGCCCCTCATCGAGCGCCGTCAGCCGAACGCTGAGAACCCCGGAATCGAACGTGCCGGCGACCGTGCCGCCGTAGTAGTGAGCGAGGATCCGCTCCGCGTCCCATCCATCGTCAACGGCATAGCCGAGCGCGCCCCATTGACTCATGCCAATGCCGTGCCCATTCCCATGGCCGTCGAGCGTCACGAAGCTTCCGCTCACCCCGTTGGCCACGACGATCGGGCCGGGGGCGGTGAGGCTGCTCTCGGCAGCGGACGGGGACGCCCCCGCTGCGGCTGGAACCGCCACGCCAACCAGGGCCATCGCACCGGCGACTCGTCCCATCAAACTGTTTCCCACGGGGACCTCCTCGGCGTTGCCAACCCGCGCCGACCAGTTGTAGCCGAATCGACGAGTGAATCCTCATCACCCGGCGTGGCGTCAGTCCGGCGAATTCATCCCGGGAGCCGATAATCTCGGCCGTCTTGTCGGAACACAGCGAAACGCGTCCGTCGGCTCTGTCCCGGCTGCCCATCCCCGAGGGAACCCTCCCCGTCGGGGTCGGGCTCCTCGTAGCTGGCATCTCCAGCTATCTGTTCTTCAAAGTGGCCGGGGATCAACTCGGCAACGAGGGATTCAAGCCGGTCAACGCCCTATGGTTTGCCACATTTGCCCTGGCCCCGGGCTTCTTTCTCCCTGTCGAGCAGGAGATGGGGCGGGCGCTCGCCCATCGGGAGAGCCTGGGCCAAGGTGGTCGGCCCGTGGTCCGGAAGCTGGCGATCCTCGCGCTCGGATTGATGGTCATCGTCTGCTTACTCCTGGCCATCTTCGGCAAGGTGATCGCCAAACACTACTTCGACGACAACTGGGTGATGACCGGCTCGCTGATCGTCGCCTTCGCCGCCTACGCTCCGGCCCACCTGTCGCGAGGTATTTGCTCGGGGAACGGGCGATTCGGCGGGTACGCCGTCATCATGGGATTCGACGGCGGAGCGCGCATCCTCGGTTGTATCGCCTTGGCCCTGCTCGGTGTCAAGACCGCCGGGCCGTACGGCGTGGTGATTGCGCTCGCCCCGCTGACCGGGTTGGCACTGGTCTATTGGCGCAAAGGTTTGGTGACCGAACCGGGGCCGGAAGCCACTTGGAAGGAGGTCACGCCCAATCTGGGGTGGCTGTTGCTCGGCTCGGTTTTCGGGGCTGCGCTCCTCAACGCCGGGCCCATCGCCACGAACCTGCTGGCAACCGCGGCCGAGGAAGGGCGGGTCAGCCAGTTCGGATATGGCGTACTGCTCAGCCGCATCCCGCTGTTCCTCTTCCAGGCCGTCCAGGCGGCGCTGTTACCCCGATTGGCCCGTCTGGCCGCCCAAGGCGACCAGACCGAGTTCCGCACCGGCTTTCGGCACCTGCTCATCTTGGTCTGCAGCGTCGGCCTGCTTGGCACGATCGGGTCGCTGGTGTTCGGCCCAACAATTCTCAAGAAGGTGTTCGACGCCGACCTCTCGGGGCGCACATTGACCTTGCTCGCCCTGGGCAGCGCGTGCTACATGGTTGCGGTCACCGCGGCGCAGGCCGTGATCGCCCTCCACGGTCACGCCGTCGTGGCATTGGGATGGACTCTGGCCATGATCGCGTTCGTGTCAACCACCGCGCTGATGACTGGCGACACGTTCCAGCGCGTCGAGGTGGGACTTCTCGTCGGATCCGCCGTCGGAATGGTCACGTTCCTCGTGGCTTTAGCCAACAAATTGCGTCACCACGCGCCGATCGATCGTGGATCGGTGCTCGAGGCGATCAGCGACATCCCCTTCGAGGGATAGTGCTCCGACTCGACGAGGCGATCGAGATCAGAGCGAGATGCGGGCCTTGGAGGCTTCCCACTTGATGTCGTTGGCGACCATCAGCTTGACCAGCCCGTTGAAGTCGACCTCGGGAACCCAACCGAGCTTCTCCTTCGCCTTGGTGGCGTCGCCAATCAGCAGATCGACCTCGCTTGGCCGCATGAACCGCTGGTCATGCTTCACGTACGACTGCCAGTCCTCGATCCCGACCTCGGCGAACGCCCGAATCAAGAACTCCTCGACCGAATGGGCCTCGCCCGTCGCCACCACGTAGTCGTCGGGCTCGTCTTGCTGCAGCATCGCCCACATCGCCTTGACGTAGTCGCCGGCGTAGCCCCAGTCACGCCTGGCGTCGAGCGTGCCCAGGCTGAGCGAATCCTGCAGACCGAGTTTGATCCGAGCGGCCGCGTTGGTGATCTTGCGGGTCACGAATTCCAAACCCCGCCGGGGGCCCTCGTGGTTGAACAAGATGCCCGAGCACGCAAACAGGTCGTAGCTCTCGCGATAGTTGACCACGATGTCGTGGCCAAACACCTTGGCGCACCCATACGGCGACCGCGGATAGAACGGCGTCGCCTCGGTTTGAGGAACCTCGCGGACCTTGCCGAACATCTCTGACGACGACGCCTGATAGAAGCGGATCGGGTTGTTCGTCGAACCGCCGACCATCCGCACCGCCTCGAGCATGCGCAGCACGCCCAGACCGGTCAGGTTGGCGGTCAACTCCGCCTGATTGAACGACAACGCCACGAATGAGATCGCCGCCAGGTTGTACACCTCGTCGGGCTGAGCCATCTCGGTCGCCTTGATCAACGATGGAAGGTCGGCCAAATCCCCCGGCACCAGCTCGACGTAGGGGAACTCCTCGGCAATCGCCTGCACCTTGGGGTTGTTCTGGCCCTTGACCACCCCGAAGATCTCGTAGCCCTTCGTATGCAGGAATTCGGCCAAATGCTGACCGTCCTGACCCGTGATTCCGGTAATCAGTGCGCGGGGCATGCAGCAACCTGTCCTGTAGAACGACCGACGAGCCGACGATGCTACTGGCGGTACCAGCGCCGACCACTGCTAGCACGTCATCGGCCCGGTACCGTCGGGCGGGTGCGAACCCGGGTAGCGATTGACGTCGGGCCGATGTACGGCGCACGTACCGGTATATGGGTCGCCGTCGACCATATGGTTCGGGCGCTGGATCAGCTCGGCGACGGGCCGGAACTGGTGCCCTACCTGCTCAGTTTCCGTGGTCAACCGGCACCGGGGGTGCGCCGGCTGGGCTATCCAGCGGCCCTCGCCCATCGCTGCTGGTCTCGTGCGGATTGGCCTCCCATCGAGCGATTCATCGGAAAAGTGTCGGTCATTCACGGCACCAACTATGTCGTCCCACCTTCGCAAACTGCCCGCCTGGTCACCGTCTACGACTGTTGGTTTCTGGAGCATCCCACCGAGGTACACCCCGATGTGCGCCGCGCCGGCGACGTGTTGCGCCGATCGGTTCACCGCGGCGCCGTGGTACACGCCAGCTCCGCGGCCACCGCCGCCAGAGCCAGGACATTGCTCGACACCGATCGGGTCGAGGTGATCCACCTCGGCTCGCCCGATCCCATCGAGGCCCCGGCGCCGGGATCACCGGGGCCCGGGGACCGGAGCGCCGGTGGCCCCCCGTTCATCCTGACGATCGGCACACTCGAACGCCGCAAGAACCTGCCCCGGTTGGTCGCCGCCTTCGGCATCGTGCACCGGTCACGGCCGGAGCTGGAGTTATTGGTTGCCGGGGGCGACGGAGACGACGTCGATGCCGCCGACCAGGCGATTCGACGGCTCGACCCGTCTGCCCGGGTCGCGGTGCACCGACTCGGGCGGATCACCGAAGCCGAGAAGGCCTGGCTGCTCCATCACGCCCAGGCGCTCGCCTATCCCTCTCTCGACGAGGGGTTCGGCTTTCCACTGCTTGAAGCGATGCAAGTCGGGCTGGCGGTCGTTGCGAGCACCGCTGGATCGATCCCCGAGATCGCCGGCGACGCGGCCATCCTCGTCGACCCTGCCGACACCGACGGCCTCGCCGCGGCCCTTATCGAGGCCGTCAGCGACCCGATGACCCGGGCGCGGCTGGTCGAGGCGGGACACGCCCGGGTGATGCAGTTCTCGTGGTCAGCTACGGCCACGCAGTTGAATGACCTCTACGCTGCGATGGCGATGGAACGAGACAATCGATGATTACCGTGCTGGCAGGCGGCGTGGGCGCGGCCCGGTATCTGCGAGGGCTGTGCCGAGCCGTCGATCCGGCGGCGATCACCGCCATCGTCAATACCGGTGATGACACCGTAATGCACGGGCTGAACATCAGCCCCGATCTCGACACGATTGTGTATACCCTCGCCGAGGCGATCGACCCCGATCGAGGCTGGGGGCTGGCCGGCGAGACGTGGACGACGCTCGGAGCACTTCATCGGTTTGCGTCCGTCCGGCCGGCGCACTCCCATGCCGGTGAGACCTGGTTCGGGCTGGGCGATCAAGACCTTGCGACCCATCTGTATCGGACGGCCCGACTGGACGAGGGTGCCCTGTTACACCAGGTCAGCGGCGAGATCGCTCGGGCCTGGGGGTTAAAGCTGACAGTGATCCCGATGACCGACGCCACTGTGTCGACCATCGTCGACGTTGTCGCGGAAGGTGAGCTGTCGTTCCAGGAGTACTTCGTCGGTCGTCGCCATGGCGTGCCCGTGAGGGCCGTGCGATTCGCCGGGGCGGCGTCAGCGTCGCCTGCCCCGGGCGTGATCGACGCGTTGCAGGCGGCCGACACCATTGTCATCGCGCCGTCCAATCCGATCGTGTCGATCGGGCCGCTGCGGGCAATCGAGGGCATCGAGCAAGCACTGGTCGAACGGCGCGAGCGGGTTGTCGCGATCTCGCCGATCGTTGCCGGGGCGGCGTTGAAGGGGCCGGCCGATCGGATGCTGGTCGAGTTGGGCCACGAAGCGTCGGTCGTCGGGGGTTGCTCGGTTGTACGCCCCCATCTGTTCCACCCTGGTCATCGATCATGCCGATGCTGGCCTGGCCCCGGCGGTCGAGGCGCAGGGGATGCGCTGCATCGTTGCCGACACCATCATGCGTTCCCCCGAGGTGGCCGGGCAGCTCGCCCACATCACCCTCAGCCACGCCACCACCGACCACACCACGACCCGCGGCGGCGTCGGATGAGTCGGCTGACCATTTGGCCCGTTGAAGGAATCGGCGAGATTCGCCCGGGGAACCAACTCGGCGATGTGATCGTCGAGGCGTGCCGGGCCGAGCCGAACGGACCACTTCTCGACGGTGACGTCCTCGTCGTCACCCAAAAGGTCGTCTCGAAGGCCGAGAACCGCCTGGTAGCCGTCGATGCCAACGATCCACTGTCCCACAAGCGCCTGGTCGAGGACGAGGCGGTTCGCGTCGTCCGGCGCCGAGGCGATCTGATCATCACCGAGACTCGCCACGGCTTCATTTGCGCCAACAGTGGCGTCGATCTCTCGAACGTCGAGCGGGGCACGGCCGCGTTGCTCCCAATCGACTCCGATCGCTCGGCCCGCCGAATCCGCGACATCATCCGGGCTCGCCTGGGAGTTGAGGTCGGGATCATCGTGTCCGACACGTTCGGACGGCCATGGCGGCGGGGGCTCACCGACGTTGCAATCGGCGTGGCGGGCATCGCCGGTGTCGTCGACCTGCGCGGCACGCCCGACTCACTCGGTCGAATCATGCAGGTCACCGAGGTCGCCGTCGCTGACGAGATTGCCGCGGCAGCCGAACTCGTGATGGGCAAATCGTCGGGCATCCCCGTCGCGGTGGTCCGCGGGGTCGAGGCCGAGTGGCTGCGCGACGCGTCGATGACCGAGCTGATTCGCCCACCCGCCGAAGATTTGTTCCGGTAGTCCTCAGCCTGTTTCGGTGGCTGACTGAGCTGGGGATTCAACCGGTCGGTACGCGGCCCTTGTCTGGTCGAGACCGTCGGCCAACGGTGTCCACGGGGCCCACGCCAGATGAATGCGGGCCCGCACCGGTGACATTGCGAACCGACCGGGCATCGCGGGCGGCTGCGGTGCCGACGCCCACCCCGGTCCCGATTCGCAGATCATCGCATGAAGGTCCCGGGCCGAGGTCTGCGTGCCAGTGCCAATATTGATGACCAGGCCCGATCCGCGCTCAGCCGCTCTCGCCAAGGCATCGACTGTGTCATCGATGTAGGTCAGATCGTGGGTCTGTCGCCCATCGCCGGGAATCGAGGCGGACGTGCCAGCCGCCCGAGATTCGAGGAATGAGGCCACGACGCCGTGGCCCGGACGTTGGCGCGATCCGTATACCTCGCCGGTCGCCAGAGCGGTGAACTCGAGCCCTTGCGTTTCGCGCGACACTGCCAGCAACTCGGTAACGGAACGGGCCAGCACGCAGCCGGCGGATTGGGCCGGGCCCAACTGTCCCTCCTTGACCGGAAGCTCCCGCTGATTGACTGACCCGTAATACACGTCGCCGGGCACGGTGACGACGATCTTGGCCACCTCGGCGCCGCCGGCAGCCTCGATCAGGTTGAGCAGGCCGCCGATCGCCACCTCACCGCTCGTTGCGAGCTGGAGCCCGGCGGGGAGCACCGCCAGGTGGTACATCACCGTTGGTTGACGGCGAGCGACAAGGTCGACAAGCCCAGGGGAACGAACGTCGAGATGATGAACCTTCAGCGTGCCGTCGTTGATCGCCCGGGCATCGGCCAAGTTGGCCAGCGAACCGGTCGAGAAATCGTCAACGACGTCGACGGTGTGGCCATCGGCCAGCAGGCGATCGACCAGGTGCGAGCCAACGAAGCCTGCGCCACCAACGACGAGCGCCCGCATCAGTCCGGGGCCGGAATCCGCTCGTTGTGGACATGCTGTCCGGCCGCCACGACCCCATTGGCGCCGATCACGCAGTCCAACACGGTTGCGCCGCGGCCGAGCGTGCCATCGACCACCGAGCGCTCGATGCGCACCCCGCCGCCGACGGTTGCCCCGGGAAGCACCACGCTGTCGATCACGATGGCGCCGTCGCCAATCTGAGCTCCGGCCGCCACGACCGCGCGCTCGATATGGGCGGACGAAGCGACCCTCGCTCCGATGGCCACCGCGGCGGAGTCGCCGGCGTCGGCCCGGTCAAGTCGGTCGAGGTTGGCCTGCAGATAAAACTCAGGCCGCCCGGTATCGAGCCAGTACACGTCGGCGGCCATCGCCGACAGCTTTCCCTCGGCCACCATTGCGGGAAATGTCGATCGCTCGATCGATACCTTGCGGCCAGGCGTGATGTGTCGCAGAGCGGCCGGCTCCAGGACGTACGTACCAGCGTTGATCAGGTTCGACGGCTCGGTGCCCGGCGCGGGCTTCTCGATGAACGCCGAGACCAACCCGCGCTCATCGGTCGCCACCACGCCGAATGCGCTGGGGTCAACGACCGGGATGAGATGGATCGTTCCATCGGCTCCGGAGGCCCGGTGGAAGGCAACGAGTTCAGCCACATCGAGATCGGTGAGAATGTCGCCATTGGCCACCACGAATGTCTCATCAATCCCGGCGGCCTCGGCAGCGAAGCGGATCGCACCCGCAGTATCGAGCGGCTCGGGTTCGACCGCGTAGGTCATCGTCGCTCCGGCGCACTGCCCATCAGGGAATGCCTCGAGAAACGGCTCGGGTTTGAACCCCAGCGCCAACACCACATCGGTGACACCACCACGAACGAGATTGGCAACCAAGCGTTCGATAATCGGTACGTGCAGCACCGGCAGCATCGGCTTGGGAATGGTGTACGTCAGTGGCCGAAGCCTCGTTCCCAACCCGCCAACGAGAACGACTGCGCGCATTAGCCCGTGATCGCGGGGGCGTCGGTGACATCCGTCGCTGTCGTCGCTGGAGCATCGCTGCCCGGCGGAGCGGTCGAATCCGACGGCTCGCCAACCACCACAGTGGTTGTCTCGGTGGTGCCAACGACCGTGGTAGCCGTCGCATCGACGGTGTCGACGGCACCGAGAGCGTCCAAATTGGCAGCCGTCTCTGGCAGAGGAACGGCGACGTCCTTGGGCACAAATGCGATCGTCATCGCCATGTTGTTGCGCGTCACCCGGGCGTCGTCCATGTTGGCGGCGAGCACCGTGTTGTCCGCACCGACCGCGGCGTCGTTCCACACGGCGACCTTGAGTTCGCCGTCGACTTCTTTACCATCAACGGTGCACTTGGTCACACCCTCTTCGAGGACCAGGCCACCCTGATCGGCCGGCAGGGTCAACTTCTCGTTGGTCAGCTCGATGTTGTACACCTCAAGGAACCGCTTGAGCTTGGCGTTGCGGCCACTCGATGCACCGGTCGACGGATGGTAGTGGATGACACCATCATCGTGCGAGTGCACGCCATAGTTGGCGTACAGCGGGTGCGCCGCGTCCTCTGCGTTACCGACGAGGTTCGGGGCCCAGGCGTTGCAGTTGTAGATGCCGTAAGAAATGTGGAAGTGATCACGATCGGAGGCCCGCGGCCCCGGCGCGTTCGTGTAGCTCGATGACCGCGAATAGCCGATCAGGAGCACTCCGAGAACCACGACGAGCGTGACCACAGCTGGAAAGACGGTTCCCCCTTGGAACCGCACTTTCTTGCCACGGCCCTTTTCGGCCATCTTGGCGATTTTCTTTGCTGAAGAAGCCTTACCCACGAGGATGCGAGGCTACAGGGTGAACAGCCCGGAAGTTGATCATCCGACCAGCATCAGCTGAGCATCAGGTCAGTTCGGCGAACAACGATTCGTAGGCGGCGGCGACGGCCGCGGGCGACGCCCAGTGTTCGACCCACCGCCGACCTCGGTCGCCCATGGCCACGAGCTGGTCCGAAGCGAGGGTTTCCTGTATCGCCCGAGTAAAGATCTCGGCGTCATCGGGTGGAATCGCCACACCGCACTCGGCCGCGCTGACGATCTTGGCGACCTCGGTGCCGGGGTCGACGGCGGCGACGACCGGGCGACCGGATGCCAGAATCGAGTACGTCTTGGATGGCACGCTCACTCGTGCCAGTCCCGCCCGCAGCGGCACTACATGCAGGTCACCGGTGCCGAGCACCTCTGACAGCCGCTCGCGGGGCTGATACGACCCAAATCGCACGTTGGCGAGCCCGTTGGCATCGGCTCGCAGACTCTCAAGCGCCGAGCCACCCCCGTTGATCACGAATGTGACGTGCGGGAGCTGGCGGGCGGCGTGGAGCAGCATGTCGAGGGACTGCGAGAACCCGACGTTGCCGGCGTACATGACGACCGGTTCATCACCGATGCCGAGTTCGACGCGATAGTCGGTCATCCGGTCGACCGGGCGAATCGCCTCGGTATCGACGAAGTTGGGAATCACCCGAATCTTGCGGTGCTCCGACGGTGGCAGCTTCGCCCGCAGGTTGTCGCGTAGATCGTCGGAGAGCACGGTCACGGCCTGGCTGCGCCGGTAGCTGGTTCGTTCCAGCCAGCTGGCGAAGCGGATGAGGTGGGCGTTGGTGATTGCCCCGGTCTCGATCGCCGCGTCGGGGAAGACGTCTTGGATGTTGAACACCAGCGGGCCGCGCCGCACCAGGCGAATCGCCCAGCCGGTGAGCCCGAGGGTCAGCGGAGGCGACATCACCAGCACGCCATCGACACGGCCGCCGCGCAGGCCCATGATTCCGGCCAGAGCGCTGAACCCGGCGAAGCCGAGAGCTCGGCGCGGGATGCTGCGCTTGTCGGGTGATGGGAACGGGTGGATGCGGGTGATCGAACCCCACGCAGTCTTTTCGGTTCGCACCGGACGGCCACCCCAGCCGGGTTCGATGCGGTGATGCTGATACCACGGCAGGGCGGTGACGATGTGCAGTTCATGGCCGCGCGCCGCCAACTCGGTGACGATGCGGGTCATCACCTCGCCGGTCGGAGCGAGATCGGGGGCGAAGTGGGGGCAGAGGACGGCGAGCTTCATGCGAGAGCGACACCGTAGGCGGCGAGCAACGCGGCCGCCGATTGTTCGCAGCTGTAGCGCTCGACGCGTCTGCGTCCGGCGGCCACGAACTCGGCCCGTTTCGCTCCGACGACGTCGAGCGCGTCGGCCCACGCGTCGATGTCGAGCGGTAGGCACAATCCGGCGTCACCGACGACTTCGGGAACCGCGGTGCGGTCGCTGGCGATGATCGGCGTGCCGAGCGCCATCGCCTCGATCAGCGGCGCACCGAATCCCTCGTACTCCGACGGGAAGACCAGCGCGTCGGCCATCTGCAGCAGTCCATCGCGATCGTTCGCCGACACCCGCCCGAGTCGCAGGACGCGGTCCTGCAATCCTAAACGCTCGATGTCGGCGGTAACTTCGGCTTCGGCGAGGCCGGTTCCACCGGTCATGACCAGGCATAATTCGTTGTCGGTCCACCGCTCGGCCATCAGCCGCAACAGGAACCGGTGCCCCTTATGAGGGAAGGTGGCGGCGGGCAACATCACCATTCGACGGTCTCTCATGCCGTAGCGGGCTCGCAACACGTCAGCGGGCGTGGCCCCGACGCCGATGTCGGGCTCGACGCCGTGAGGCACCACGGCGACCCGTTCCGGGGCGACATTGAAGGCCTCGATCACGGTGCCTCGCACGAACTCGCTCGGCACGGTGGTCAGTGCGGCACGGCGCACCGAGCGGGGCATCCGGCGGACCAGGTACGCATGCTTGAACCGCGAGAAGTACTGCGGATAGTCGAGGTACTGCAGGTCGTGAATCGTGAGCACGGCGGGGCGACCCCCGACCGCCGGGACGGTGCCACCGCCGTGGTGGACCAGATCCGCCCGCCGATCGTGCCACGCGAGCCAGGTGTGTTCCGCGGTCACCCGCTTGGGCCGTGACTTACCGTCGATCGGGGCGGTGACGACCCGTCCGATCTCGGCCAAGGCGGGGTGGGACTCGATCAGGCCCGGCAGCACATACATCGTGATCTGGTGGTCGTGCGCGTGCGCCGCGAGACCGCGGAGTTGGCGCACGAGGTATTGCTCCGAGCCCCCGACGTCGCTCGGGACGCACCACAACAGGTTGACGGCGATTTGGCTCATCGGGTTCCTCCGCTCCGTGCCTCGCGGTACGCGTCGACGGTCAACCGAGCGGTGTTCTCCCAGGTCAACTCGGCCGCCCTCACGAGTCCCCGCGCCGTCAGTTCGGCGCGCCGGCCCCGGGCGTCGCTGATGCCACGGGCGATGTCGTCGACGTCGGTGGGTTCCACGAGCACGGCCGCTCCCCCGGCGGTCTCCTCGGTCGCGGTGCCCCGACTGGTGACCACCGGCGTGCCGAGGGCCATCGCTTCGACCACGGGCAGGCCGAAGCCCTCACGAAGGCTCGGATAGCACAGCGCCGCCGCGCCGGCGACTACCGCGTTACGCACCCCCTCGGGCAGATGGCCGACAAACTCGACGGAACCCGCGGCCGGAGCGACGGTCTCGCCCCACCCGCTCGGGCCGATGACCACCAGCGGGAGCTTCGGTTCCGCGATCGCCACGGCGCGGATCAGGCGCTCCAGGTTCTTGCGCGGCTCCAGGGTCCCGACGAACACGAGGTACTCGCCGTCGCCGACCAGCGGCTGCACGAGGGCTCGGGCTTGCTTCCTTTGCGAGTCGGTCGGTTCGACCACGCGGGCGCCGAGCGGGACGAGTCGGAGTCGATCACGCCCGATTCCGACGTGTT
This sequence comes from Actinomycetes bacterium, assembly GCA_031398525.1. GTDB lineage: Bacteria > Actinomycetota > Acidimicrobiia > Acidimicrobiales > Ilumatobacteraceae > JANMJD01. Next base: position 16,685 of record JANNNL010000329.1, read on the forward strand.
CGCAGTCGTCCATCGTGGCCTGCGACGAGCACAGCACCAGTGCCCCGCGCCGCCGGATCACCTTCAGACTGCGCCGAAAGACAGTCGCGCCCCATCGACTGAAATGATCTGGTTCGTGGAGAAACGCCAGGTCATGGATAGTCACCACCAGCGGCGCGCGGCTCGGGCACGGGATGATCGACGTCGCATGCACCACATCCACCGGGCCCGTCGCCGTCTCGACCACCGGTCGGTTCGCCCATAGCCAGCGGGCATAGAGCGCCGCACCTGAACCGCGCAGCTGACGCACCTCGACCGGCGGCGTCCACGCCTCAGCGGGGGCCGACGCATGGGACCCGGCGACGCCGATCAACTCCACACCGTTCGTTGCCGACCCGGCGGTGAGTTCTTGAGCTACCTCAAGCGCCGCAACACCCGTTCCGCCGGGGACCGCGTGCCAGCACTGCTCCAAGGTGTAGGCGACACGCACCCGCCCATCATGGCGTCTTTGTAACCGGGCGCCTTGCCAAGTGGCCACAGAACGACAGCCGTAGCATGGCGGGCATGACAAGTTTCTGGTCCGGCACCAACGTGGTCGTCACCGGTGGTCGGGGTTTTCTCGGCCGGGTCGTCGTCGCTCAACTCGAAGCCGAGGGCGCCGTCGTTGTCGCGCCGCGTAGTGCCGACTACGACCTGATTGTCCCTGGAGCCGCCGACCGCCTGCTCGCCGACAATCAGCCCCGGATCGTCATCCATCTCGCCGCCCGCGTCGGCGGCATCGGGTTCAACCAAGCCCAGCCCGCTCGTTTGTACATCGACAATCTGTTGATGGGCACCCACATCATCGAGGCAACCCGCGCGGCGGGAGTCGACAAGACGGTGATGCTCGGCACAGTCTGCTCGTACCCGAAGTTCACCCCGGTGCCGTTCCGCGAGGAGTCGCTGTGGGACGGCTACCCCGAGGAGACCAACGCGCCCTATGGCATCGCCAAGAAGGCTCACCTGGTCCATGCCCAGGTCAACGCGGCACAGTACGGCCAACGGTTCGCCTACCTAATCCCGACCAATCTCTACGGCCCCGGCGACAAGTTCCACGCATCGGTATCGCATGTGATCCCGGCCCTGATCAAGAAATGCGTCGAAGCCCGCGAGGCGGGCGTCGACAAGATCGACGTGTGGGGCACCGGCCGGGCCAGCCGCGAGTATCTCTACGTCGAAGATGCTGCCCGGGCGATCGTGCTCGCCGCCGAGCACCTCGACTCGGCCGAGCCCGTCAACCTCGGCAACGACCGCGAGGTGACGATCCGCGAGACGGTCGAGACCATCGCTGAGCTGGTCGGATTCACGGGTGAACTCGTCTGGGATCCGAGTCGCCCCGACGGCCAACCCCGCCGCCGCGTCGACCCCCGCCGCGCCGAGCAACTCCTTGGCTGGCGAGCTGCCATGCCGTTCAACGAAGGCCTCCGCCGCACCATTGACTGGTACCTCGCCAACCGCGAGGAAGCCGAACGAGTTGTGTTCTCGTAAGTACCCGGGACAGGCCTGCGGGTTGACAGGGGCGTTAGTGTCAATTCATGCGCACCCAGTTGCCTCCCGACGCGTTGGCCCGCGATTCGCGGTTCCATCGGATCTCGACGGTTGAACGGTTCAACGACCAGCGACCGAACGATCTGGGACAGGACCGGCGGATCGACTCGGATTCCGACGAGGTTTCCGACCGGGCTCGGCGGCAGATGCACGGCATTTTCGTCGGCGAGATTCAGGCGCTCGAAGGCGCGGGGCGTACGGCGTTCGACTATTCGACCGACGAGGTGCCGTTCGCGCTGAAGCTCGACATGGCTCGCCAGTGTTGGGACGAGGCCCGCCACGTCGAGATTTCGTGCGTGCTCGGCGAGCACATGGGCGGCGAGATCGGCGAGTTCAGCGAGGCCACAACGTTGTTCGAGGCCGCCTGCCATCCCGACCCGGTGTTCCGCCTGGCGGGCGTCAACCGGGCGCTGGAAGGCCTGGCAATCGACGTGTTCACGACGATGCGCGACTTCGCCACCGAAATGAACGACCCGGTGCTCACCTTCGCCGAGGATTGGATGCTCGCCGACGAGGTCACCCACGTGAAGATGGGTTCCACCTGGCTGCGTGAGGTCACCAAGGACGACAAGGCCCGTCAGACCCAGGCCCTTGAGTTCCAAAAGACCGTTGACAACCTGTTCAACTTCCGTGGCACCCGCGGCGAAACCCGCGACTCGGCGATCGTGCTGGCCCGCAAGTTCCGCGAGATGGCCGGCTTCGACACCTCCGAGATCGACGAGATCGCCCGCATGGCCGCCGAACAGCGTGCCAGCCGGGCTGCCGAGGTCGCGGCGGTTACCGCAGCCGCGTAAGCCCTCAGGCCAGCAGACGCCCGACTAGCTCGGCCAGCGGCGCTCGGTAGTCGCGCATTGGCGTCAACCCGCCGAGACGGGCCACCGCGTTGTCCAAAACGCTGTTCGCTGGCCGCGTCGCGGGACGGGGCGGCAGTAAGTCGGCGGTGACGATTGGACGGACCATCTCCGGATCACGACCCGCCGCAGCGACTACGTCGCGAGCGAACTCGTACCAGCTCACCGCGCCGCCGTTGGTCAGGTGATGGACGCCCGAGCGACGATCGATGGCGAGCTGACGCAGTGCAGGAGCCAGATCGGCGCAGAATGTCGGGTGGCCGATCTGGTCGCTGACGAAGGCCAACTCGGGCCGTTCAGCCGCCAGCCGCAAGATCGTCTTGACCATGTTGTTGCCGTACTCGCCACACACCCAGGAGGTCCGCACGACCGCCGCGCCGATCCCGGCCGCGAGTGCTTCGGTTTCGCCGCCGAGCTTCGAGAACCCGTAGACCGATTGCGGGTTGGGCGTATCCCACTCCTGGTAGGGACCGATTTTCGACCCGTCGAACACATAGTCGGTCGATACGTGCACAACCTGCGCACCAACGGCCCGGGCTGCCTCGGCGACCCAGCGAACGGCTAACGCATTCGTCAGCCAGGCTCGATCAGCGTCGGACTCGCAGGCGTCGAC
>JANNNL010000343.1:0-5596 GCA_031398525.1 Actinomycetes bacterium
CGGTGCGCAGGTCGTTACCTCCCGCCGTGAAGGCAATGAGGTTGCCCGCACCGCCGCTGGGGAACGAAGTGGCGTTGAGTTGGTTGACGACGTGGTAGACCTCGGCTCCGCTACATGCCTGATGTACCACGGCAGCGCCCATTGAGGCCGCGACTACTGGGCCGGGAGTCGTGTCGTCCTCGCGCCAGCATTGGGTGTTTCCAAAGCTGTGTCCGGCGGGACCCCGATCGTCATAGCTCGATGCGTACTGCCAGATACCGACACCAGCGGAGTAGGAATCGCCGAACGTGACGACCCGGGTGTACACCGCGGCGGAGGCCCCGGTTGGTGCAACGGTGGCGGCCAGCAAACCGGCAACGGCCGCGCCGGTCATGACCATGGTGGAGCGACGAAATCGGCGACGCATGAGATCCCCTTCTCAACAAGTCTCAAACCGGTGTGCCGAGCGACACACCGCCCGATCATTGCAGCACAAACCGAACAATCATTCAACATCTTTCTGAAGAAAATTTCGGGTAATCTGCCGAGATGGTCGAGCAGTTCCGATCTCGGCCCCGTCAGGGCCGCTCCGGGGAGTCCATCGACGCGCTCCTCGATGCCGCTGAGCTGGTCTTTCGTCGCCATGGCGTCGCCGAGGCCACCACCGTGATGATTGCCCAGCAGGCCGGGGTGTCGGTCGGACGACTGTATTACTGGTTTGCTGACAAGACTGCCGTCGCCGACGCCCTCTCCCGACGTCATCAGGACCGACTCGTCAGCTTTCTGACCGAACAACTCGTCGACCTCGAAGGCGTCTCGACACCCACCCTGGTTCGCCGAATCGTAGCTGCGTTTGCCCAATTCGTCCGATCGAATCCGGGGTCACTTGCCCTGCTGCACCATGACTCAACCCCCACGCCCGATGATGCCAACGGCAACAAGCCGAGTATGCGGACGTTGATGGTCGACCTGGTCGCCGGCATGGTTGCCGCTCGAGTCGACGCGGCAACGGCCGGTGAGCAACGTCTGGTGGCAGCGATGCTCGTCGAGACGGTGGTCGGCGTGCTCGATCTTGCCGTGCTGGCCGACGCGGTGCGGGCGGCGGAGTTGGAGGCGGAACTGGCGTACCTGATCGCCGCCTACCTCTACGCCCGCTATCCATCGAGCGATGACCGGGCATGGACCGATGAGCGGTACCCGATTCGCCCGGCTCGCCGCCCGATCGGCCCTCCCGGACGCGTCGATCCGATCGAGCCTTCACTTCCCGAGTAGGCCATTCGCGCGTTGCGCGCATACAAACCTGCTGAAAGGGAGAACCTCCGCAGAACCTGCCGGATTCCTGAACCAACTCCGGGTGAGACTCAAATACTCTGAGTCGCAGGTTGGCGGACAACAAGGCGGCGGACATGGACTCAGCGGAGCGGCACCTCATACCCGTCGGGCGGCCTGCGCCTTCGACGGTGGAATCGAGGTGATCGGCATGATCGAGTTCCCCTCGCCATCGTCCGCGGTGTCGACCTGGCCGCAGGCGCTCAGCCCGCGGTTGGCGGCTCGCCCGCTGCCCCCACCGGTTGCCGCCAGTCGTTCCCTTGCCCCGCCGACATCCACCGCTCGGGCGCAAGCTCCGGTGGAGTCCCCGGTGTTTCCCTCGAGTCCGACATCGAGTCGCCCCGATCTCGATGATCAGGTACGGGCCCTGCTGGCTCGGTCGGGCAACATCGTCCAGCGCCAGCGGCGTGAGCGCCAAGAGTTCGACGAGCGCCTCGTGAACGTGCTCCGTCTGCTCACCCAACTCACCGAGGAACGCCGATTCCTCGAAGAACGAGTGGCGGTCTTGGAGGACCGGTTGGCTGTGGTGGAACGGGTCAGTGCGAACGCCGGCGAGCTCGCCCTGTCGCGCGCTGACCAACTCGACAACCGCCTCGGCCGCCTGGAGCGGTCGTTCATCGGCCGTCGCCACCTGCGCGAGGGCTGATCGCTACCCCGATTCATGCGACGGCGGGGCTTCACGACTCGTGGGAGACGATTGTCCGGTTGAATAGCGGCTGTGATCGCCTACCTGGCCGCCGACGATCTCGTTGATCAACTCATCGAGGAACTGACCCGTGCCGGGGTTTCGATCACCGCAAGCCACGGCAACCTGCTGCTGGCCGAGGGACCGGCGGTCCGGGTGTCCTGGGCCATCAACGTCTGGCACGACGCCGAGGAATTCACGATCTCGTCGATCGGTCACGCGGCGCGCATCTTGCGGGGAATGCAACGCAACTGGACTGGCTACGCACCGACCTTGGGCGGTCGAAGCCGGTTGATCACCGAGAAACTGCCGCATGTCTCGGCTCGGCCGCTGGTCGTGGGTGAGCCCGCTCCCCATGCCCCGCTCGGATCCTGGACGTTGCTGGCACCCGACCGGTTGCTCGCCGCTGGGCGATGCGACAGCCCGTTTCCCAACGGTGTGCCAAATCTGGTCGAGGACCGCCTGGGCCCGCCAAGTCGGGCGTATCTCAAGCTATGGGAGGCGTTCGCCCGGCATGGACGAGCGCCGCGACCAGGTGAACTGTGCGTCGACCTCGGGGCCAGTCCAGGCGGGTGGACATGGCTGGCGGCGTCTTATGGGGCGCGGGTGATCGCCATTGACAAGGCTCCGCTCGACGCAGCCGTTGATGCGATGCCCGGCGTCGAGTGGCGCGCCGGGAGCGCGTTTGCCCTTGAACCGTCGTCGTTCGGGCGGGTCGATTGGATGGTCTGTGACGTGATTGCCTATCCCCGGCGCACATTGGCGCTGGTCGAGCGATGGATTGCCGCGGGAAACACCCGCAACATCGTCTGCACGATCAAGTTCCAGGGGGAAACCGATCATGCAGTCGTCGACGAGTTCGCCAACCTCCCCGGGGCGTGGGTCGGTCATCTCCACCACAACAAGCACGAGCTGACATTCGCGGTCATCGATCCTGGCCCGCCAGACTGAGGTGATGACCAGCGCTTCCCCGCACGCCAAAAACGTCGCCCTGATTGGTACCAGTTGGTGGGCCGACGCGATGTATCTCCCGGCGTTGGCCACCCACCCCGACGGGCGGATCACGCTGATCTGTGGCCGCAACGCCGAGCAGACCCAGGCCCGTGCCGAGTTGTGGAACATTCCCAAATGGTCGACGGATTGGCGGGCGGCGATCGCGGATGAATCCATCGACGCGGTCATCGTCGCGTCGGCCAACGACAGCCACTACGAGATCACGGCCGCTGCCATCGATCGTGGCCTGCATGTGCTGTGCGAGAAGCCTCTGACCCGAACCGCGGCCGAGGCCGTTGAGTTGGCGGATCGCGCCGAGGCCGCCGGCTTGACAACGATGACGCCGTTCACCTATCGCTGGATGCCGACCAACCAGTGGATCAAGCGGCTGATCGACGACGGGTATGTTGGCACGCCACGCCATCTCGACATGCGCTACTACACCGGCTACGCCCGCGGCACCGAGTACGCGTGGCGGTTCGACCGGGAGTTGGCCGGCGCCGGGGTGGTTGGTGACATCGGCTCACACTGGCTCCACCTGGCCCGCTGGTTCATGGGAGAGATCACTGGGATTGGCTGCGTGACCTCGACCTTCGCACCGCGTGATCCTCGCCCGGAAGGGACGCCCTATGAGCAAGCGGAAGACACCGGGCTGTTGACGGTGCGGTTCGCCTCGGGGGCTTACGGGTCGCTACACGTCTCGGCGGTCTGTTGGGAAGGGACGCCGTTCGGGCAGACCCACCATGTCGAAGTCCACGGTACCGAGGGCACGCTCTACGGGATGATCGACTGGGACACCGTGCAGGAGGTGCGCGGCGTCCGCGCCGAGGAGCCAGGCCCCGCGGCACCGCTCCCGATTCCCGATGATATTTGGAGCGGGGTGCGGCGCGACAACGTTGGCGACACGTATCGCGACGTGTTCCGTACGACCAACGCGATGACCCGGCAATGGCTTGCGGCGATCGCGGCCGGTCAACGGTGTGAGCCGTCGCTGCGGGACGGAGCACGGATTCAGGAGCTGGTCGCGGCCGCGATGGAGAGCGCCGCGTCGGACGGCCGGATGATCGCCGTCTGAGCTATCACGGTCACATGGTCGGTCGGGGCCACCACTCGGCGACCGCGGCTGGTTGTCGACTGAAGTACATCAGGGTCAAGGCGTCGGCGTCGGCGGGTGGGGCGACCATCTCGGTGGTCGCTAGCCCGGATGCATCGGGCAACGGATCGATCCATTCGAGGCGGATGTCGGCGATCAAGTCCCTCAGCGGGGCGGCCGCACCCATGTGGTGGTCGCTGACCTGGTGGGCGATGAACCCGGCGTAGTCGTCGAATGATCCGAGCGTGTAGTACGTGCCCGGCTCGGCACCTCGCCAGTACTCGTAGCGGCGTACAGCGGTCTCGGTGGCGTGCGTGGTGTGCCACAGCGTCGCCGCGACCGCTTCGAACGGGCCCTCGGAGCCCGGATGTACCCGGATGTGGGCGAGGAATGTTGCCAAGAGAGCAGCCCCTTCGGGTCGGTTGATGACGCGAGAGTAGCGTCGGCGCGATGGACCCGATCGATCTGTTCGACCCGGCGACGCAGGAGAATTGGTACCCGACCTACGACCGGATGCGCACCGAGTGCCCGGTGTTTCAGATGCCGGGTACCAACACCTACGTGCTCACCCGCTACGACGACGTCCACCGAGTACTGCGGCGGCCCGAGCGATTTCCGAACGGCAGTGGCACCAAGGCGCTGCTGTCGTCGCCGACGGCTCGTGCGTATTGGGACCAGCATGGCTGGAAGAAATCGACGCCGCTGGGCACGAACCCTCCAGTTCACCGCCACTACCGCGAGATGATCGACGGATTCTTCGACGCCGCAGGGGCTCGCAAGGCTCGGCCGATGATCGTCGAGGTGGCTAGTCGACTACTCGATGGATGGCAGGGCCGTCGCTCCCTCGACTACGTCGCCGACTTTGCCCTACCGCTGCCGGTCGAGGTGATCACGCGGTTGATCGGCTTCGACGTGGCCGACATTCCGCAGCTCAAGGTGTGGTCGACGGCGTGGGTGATGCCGTTCGCGATGAACCTCACCGACGACGAGCAGATGTACGTGGCCGAACAGGGCGTTGCGTTCCAGCGCTACATCCACGAGGTCGCGTCGCAGCGGCGCATCGACCCGACCGACGATGTGATCAGTCACCTGGTGCACAACCCGTTCTACGACCCCGGCCTCGGGGCCGAACGGCCGTTGGAGGATTGGGAGATCATCAATCTTGTCGATCACCTCTACATCGGCGGCAATGAGACGACCACCTTCGCCCTCGCCTCGGGGGTCTGGCTGCTCAGCCAGAACCCGGCCGTCGAGGCTCGATTGCGCGCCGACCCGTCGCTGCTTCCGGAGTTTGTCGAAGAGGTGCTGCGCCTGGAATCCCCGACGCAGGGCCTGTTCCGGCTGTCGGCGGATGATGTGGCCTTCGGCGAGACGACGATTGCGGCGGGCTCGACGCTGCACGTTCGTTACGGAGCAGCGAACCGCGACCCGGAGATGTTCGCGTGCCCGGCTGACCTCGACCTCGACCGGGTAAACAAGCGTCGTCACGTTGCGTTTTCGGTCGGCGAGCACTTGTG